>NZ_BAAKJE010000196.1:0-209 GCF_059704565.1 Massilia sp. NBRC 108631 | reverse complement strand
TCGCCGCCCCGGCCCGCGCTGTTGACGGCGCTGGTGTGGCTGCCCGCTTCCAGCAGCGTGGTGCCGCTGGCGCCGCTGGCTTTCAGCACGATCTTGCCGTTCGCCCCCAGCGCCGCGCTGTCGGCGTTGATGCGCCCGCGCTGGTTCACCAGCGCGCCGTAGATGCCGACCTTGCCGCCCGCCGCCAGCACCTGGCCCAGGTTCAGCGC
>NZ_BAAKJE010000195.1:0-2062 GCF_059704565.1 Massilia sp. NBRC 108631 | reverse complement strand
CCCCCCCCCCCCCCCCCCCCCCCCCCCCCCCCCCCCCCCCCCCCCCACGGCCCCCTCCCTGCGTGCAAATTGCTTGACCGGCGCGCACTCATCGGCTAATGTATTAACAAATTCGTTAATTATCTAATTCAGTCATCATGTCCCTCGACAAAGTTTTTGAAGCGCTCGCGTCTGCGCCACGCCGCAAGATCCTGGCTTATCTGGCCGAAGCGGAGATGAACACGTCCGAGCTGGCGGCGCGCTTCGAGATGAGCGCGCCGGCGATTTCTCGTCACCTGTCGGTGCTGGAGAACGCGGGGCTGATCAGCAGCGAACGGCGCGGCCAGTTCGTGTTCTACAAGCTCACCGCCGGCAACGTCGCCAACACGCTCACCAGCTACGCGCTGGAACTGTGCCCCACCGGCAGGCCGCTCAAACGTGAGTCCGCCGTCATCGCCGCTCGGCGGCGCAACCGCAAAGACTAGACCGGAGAATGCCATGCCCCCGATGCCAGACAGCCTGAAACAGCACCGCGTCCACAGCGCAGACCCCGCAGGCGTCATCCGGGGCACGGTGCGCTACGCGCCGCTCAAGTCGCTGTGGTTCAGCGGCATGGCGGGCATCGCGCTGATCGGCGGCATCGCCACCTTCACCTGGGCCGCCTTCGCCCTGTTCCTTGCCGCCACCGGCTTCGTGCTGCTGTTCGGCCACTCGCTGGGCAGCCACCGCAAGCTGATACACGACAGTTTCCAGTGCCCGACATGGCTGGAGTACGCGCTGGTGTACTGCGGCGTGCAGGTCGGCCTGGCCGGCCCGCTCGGCCTGCTGCGCCAGCATGAATTGCGCGACTACGCGCAGCGCATGCCGGTCTGCCACGACTACCTGCGCCACGGCCGAGGTTTCTGGCGCGACGGCTGGTGGCAGATTCACTGCCACCTGGCGCTGGACACGCCGCCCGCCATCCGGCTCGAACCGGCCATCGCACAGGACCGTTTCTACCGCTTCCTGGAACGCACCTGGATGCTGCAGCAGCTGCCGCCGGCCTTGCTGCTGTATGCCACCGGCGGCTGGGGCTTTGTGGTGTGGGGCGTGTGCGCCCGCATCGCGGCGGGCATCTTCGGGCACTGGCTGATCGGCTATTTCGCGCACAACCACGGCCCCATGCATGCTGAAGTCAGCGGCGCCGCGGTACAGGGCCACAACATCCGCTTCGTGTCCTTGCTGACCATGGGCGAATGCTGGCACAACAACCACCACGCCTATCCGGGATCGGCCTGCCTCGGCCTGTACGCCGGCGAATGGGACCCCGGCTGGTGGACCTTGCTGGTGCTGCGCCGCGCCGGGCTGGTGTGGGGGCTGCGGCTGCCGCACGCGCTGCCGCCGCGTCCCGAACTGCGCAAGCTGGACACGCTGCAGCACGCCCCCTGCATCGCCCCGGCTTAACGCGCCACGGCGCTGCGCATCACCGGGTACAGCTTGAAGCGCTCGTCCCACGATGCGTGGCGGCGGGCGAAGAACTCCAGGCGCTGGGCGGAACTGGCGGCGAACGCGGGGTCGGTGTCCAGCTTGCGCTTGAACTCGGCCGCCACGGCCGGATCCCGCAACTGCTCGCGCGCCACTTCCTCGGCCACGTATTCCTCCATGTACTCCTTGCGCTCGAAGGCATTGTTGAAAGCGCCCCAGGCCAGCAGCGAATCGGCGCTCAGCGGCTCCAGCATGGCCACCACCAGGCGCGACTTGGGCTGCGCGATCGGCACGAACAGCGCGCCGCGGCCCACGTCGCGCGCTTCCTTCTGCCACCCGCCTTCCACCGCCAGCGCCTGGCGGCCTTCAAACGATTGCGCGCCGAACTTGCTCTTGTCGGCGCGGAAGGTCTCCACCTCCACCTTGCCCAGGTCCGCGTTAAGCACCTTGTAGCTGATGCCGTGCTGCTTCAGCTTGTCTGCCACCTTGGACGCCTGCCCGGCCGGCACCAGGTAGCCGCCGGCCGGCGCCGCCAGCTGCAAGTTGGGCACCACTTCGTCGCGCAGCGGCACGGTCCAGGTCTGCGGCTTGCTCTCGTCGTAGCGGGTCCACAGCGCGC
>NZ_BAAKJE010000194.1:0-41497 GCF_059704565.1 Massilia sp. NBRC 108631 | reverse complement strand
GAGCGACCAGAAACAAAAAAGCCCACGAACCGAAATTCGTGGGCTTCCTTGATAATTCTTGGTAGGCCGTGCGGGATTCGAACCTGCGACCAACGGATTAAAAGTCCGCTGCTCTACCAGCTGAGCTAACGACCCAAAGGCATAAAACCTTGGCTTCTTTCGAGTGGTAGGCCGTGCGGGATTCGAACCTGCGACCAACGGATTAAAAGTCCGCTGCTCTACCAGCTGAGCTAACGACCCCCGAAAGAAGCAAGATTATAGGGGTGTCCGGCCGTCCTGTCAAATGCTCATGAGCATCAGACTTGCCACAAGCCGCTTGTTTGCCGCCTACTTGCCCTTCAGGCGCTCGCGCGCGGTGGCGGCGGACTCGCTGTCCGGGTACTTGCTGATCAGCTCGGTGAGCGTCTTCTTGGCGTTGGCCGCCGCTTTCAGTTCGGCCTGGCAGCCCGCGATCAGCAGCATGGCTTCCGGCGCACGCGGGCTGTCCGGGTAGGCTTTCACGACCACTTGCTCGGCCAGGATCGCTGCCTTGCAGTCTTTCTGCGCGTAGTGGGTGGTGCCCAGGTAATACTGGGCGTTGGCCGCGTAGCCCGACTCGGGGTACTGGCGCACGAACTCGGCAAACGCGACAGCGGCGGTCTTGAAGTCGCCCGACTTGAACAGCAGCATGGCCGCGTCGTAGGCCTTCTGCTCGCTTGGATCCACGGCGGCGGTCTTGCCGTCGATGGTCACCTGGCGCGGCTCGAGCTTGCGCAGGCGGGCGTCGAGATCGACGTAGAAATCTTTTTGGCGTTTTTGCGTGTTGGCCAGTTCGTTGGCCAGCACTTCCAGCGAGCCGCGCAGTTTGGCGATTTCGCTCATGGTCTGCTCGTGCTGATTGTTCATGTCCAGTGCGACGGACTTGTCGGCTTTGGTGTCGATACGGCCGTTCAACTCGGCGCGCATGGCTTCCACTTTGGCGCGCAGGTCGAGAATGGCTTTGCGGGCTTCGTCGTCGTCGAACAGGGCGGCGCCGGCGTGCAGCGGCAGGAAGGCGCCGGCGGCCAGCAGGGCGGCGGCGGCGGAACGCAGGCCGGATTTGGTCAGTGTCATCATGTGCAGTGCGCTTTCAAAAGAGAAACGGGGCAGGGCGCAGTATAAACTGCGCGCCGCCCCGTGTGTTGCCATACTGCGACTACAGAATTACTTGTAGACGATGTCGGCACGGCGGTTTTGCGCCCATGCTTCTTCGTTGTGGCCTTCGGCTTTAGGCTTTTCCTTGCCCAGCGATACGGCTTCGATCTGGCTCTCTGGCACGCCCAGGGCGGTCATGGCTTTACGGACGGCTTCCGCGCGCTTCTGGCCCAGGGCCAGGTTGTATTCCGCGCCGCCGCGTTCGTCGGTGTTGCCTTGGATCAGGATCGAACGCTTGGCGTTCTTGGTCAGGTAGCCGGAGTGGTTCTGTACCACTGGCTTGCCGTCTTCACGCACGACGTAGCTGTCGAAGTCGAAGTATACCGAACGCTGGGCCAGCACGCCTTTAGGATCGTCCAGTGGATCGATCGAAGCGGTGCTGACCGGCGCCACTGGGCGGGTTGGCTCAGGGGTAGGGGCGGCAGCGACTGGCTTTTCTTCCACTTTCGCTGGTTCTGCCACTTTTACTGGGGTCGAGCAAGCCGACAGCAGGGCTGCGGTGCTGAGGATGAAGGCTACGCTTTTAACGTTACGCATTTTTAGTTCTCCTGGTCGTTGATGAAAGACTGCATTTACTTCATGAAAGGACCCCAGGTGGGCTCCTTGATATTACCCGCTTGAATCGTCAAGCGTTGCTTTACGCGGCCGTCGACCGACACCACAGCCAGCGATTTGCGGCCGCCCGAGACGGTCGCGTACAGCAAGTACTTGCCGTTCGGAGCGAAACTGGGCGACTCGTCGCTGGTGGTGTCGGACAGGCGTTGTTCCTGGCCGGAGGCGAGATCCATCACGTAAAGCTGGAAGTTGCCGCCGTCGCGCCGGGAGATGTAAGCCAGCGTGTTTCCGTCCGAGGAAATACGCGGGCTGATGTTGTAGCTGCCGCTGAAAGTGACGCGCTTGGCGTCGCCGCCGCTGGCGCTCATGCGGTAGATCTGCGGGCCGCCGCTGCGGTCGCTGGTGAAGTAGATGTACTGGCCGTCGGCCGAGAACTGCGGCTCGGTGTCGATGCCGGAGCTGTTCGAGATGCGGCGGATGCCGCTGCCGTCGGCGTTGGCGATGTAGACCTGGGTGTTGCCCGACTTGGACAGGGCCACGGCCACCTTGCTGCCGTCCGGCGACCAGGATGGCGCCGAGTTGCTGCCTTTCTCGTTGGCGATGACGGTGCGTGCGCGCGTGACCAGGTTCTGCACGTACACCACCGGCTTCTTCTGCTCGAACGACACATAGGCCACCTTGTTGCCGTCCGGCGACCAGGAAGGCGAAATGATGGGTTCGTTGGAGATCAGCGCCGGCTGTTCGTTCTCGCCGTCCGAGTCGGCCACCACCAGGCGGTACTGGCGGCCTTGCTGGGCCACGTAGGCCACGCGCGTGGCGAAGGCGCCGCGCACGCCGGTCAGCTTTTCAAACACGTCGTCGGCGATCTTGTGGGCCGCCAGGCGGGTTTCGTTGGGGTGCGCGGACTGGTCCAGCTGCGACAGCTTGGTGGCCTTGATGGTGTCGAACAGCTTGTAGCGCACGTCGAAGGCGCCGTTGGCCAGCTTGCTCACGGTGCCGACCACGATGGCGTTGGCGCCGCGCGATTTCCACTGGCTGTAGTCGACGTCGTTGACGTTGCTGACCGTACCGGCGTCGATGATCTTGAACATGCCGCTGCGTTCCAGGTCGGCCTTGATGATGGCCGAGGCCTGGCTAGGGGCCAGGTTTTCGTCGGCGAAGGCGGCCACGGCGATCGGGATCTGGTTGCTGCCGACGCCCGAAATTTCCACGCGCAGCTGCGCGTAGGCGTTCAGGCTGGCCAGCAGGCTGGCGGCGACAAGGGCATTGGTCACGCTAGTCAGTTTTTTCATATTGGTTCTCAAGGCAAATCTTTCATGTTGAATCCTGCGGTAATCTCGCGTTCCACCGAGCCGTCTTTCTTCTTCGGCAAAGGCGACGACTTGGCGATGGCTGCTTCCACCGCCAGGTCGTAGGCGGGAATACCGCTACTCTTGATCTTCCGGACCGAAATAATTTCCCCAGTTGGCAGTTGCTCGATCTTGAACTCGGCGCGCGGGTTGCCGGCGGTGTCGCCGCCGCCATACGCGATGTTGCTCTTGATCTTGGCGGTAATGGCGGCCACGTAGCCGCTGTCCAGGCGCGGCGCGGTCGCTTTCGCGGCCGTGCCGGTGGTGCCTGCACCAGCGGTGCCCATGATGCGCGCCATATCCGCCGCACGCTGTTTTTCCAGCTTTTTCTGCTCTGCTTCCGCTTTGGCCTTGGCCGCTTTTTCCGCGGCTTTCTTTTCTTCCCTGGCCTTATCTTCCTTGGCCTTTTCTTCCGCCTCTCTCTTTTCCTCGAGTTTTTTCTTCTCGTCGAGCTTCCTCTGGTCCTCGAGCTTCTTCTGCTCGAGGATTTTCTTCGCCTTCTCTTCTTCGACGCGTTCCTTTTCGGCCTTTTCCTTGGCCTTGCGCTTTTGCAGCGCGATGTCCGGATCGACGGCCGGCGGCGGCGCCTCCACTGGTGGCGCTACCACCTTGGGCGGCGGGGCCGGGGTCGGCTCCGGCTCCGGTTCGGGCTCCGGCTTCACCTGCGGCGGCGTCGGCGCGGGCGGCGCGGCGGTCTGGGTGGTCATATCCCACACTTCCGCTTCCACGGCCACCGGCTCGGTGTTCTGCCATGCCACGCCCACCCACAGGAAGAACAGCAGGCCCGCGTGCATGGCCGCAGCCAGGCCGATCGAGCTCCAGCGGTCGTCGCGTTTCGGCACCCGGTACGGGCCGCCTGCGGTTGCGTGTTTCATCGTCATGCTTACTTCGTGGCCAGGCCGACCCGGTTGATGCCCATTTTCTTCGATTCGGAGATCAGCTGGATCACATCGTCGTACTTGCTTTCCTTGTCGCCGGAAATCATCACCGGGTATTCGGGGTGCGCCTCATGCAGCTTGCGCAGCTTGCGTACCAGCGCGTCGCGGTTCGGCTCGGTTTCCGGCGCGTCCGCGTTCTTGCCCTGCACGCCGATCGACAGCGCGCCGTTCGGCTTGATGATGATCTGGATATAGTCGTCCGGCGGGCGGGTGGAGCGCTCGGCTTGCGGCAAGTCCACCTGCGACGGGTTGTTCGACGACGGCATTACCATGAAAATAATCAGCAGCACCAGCATCACGTCGATGTAGGGTACGACGTTGATCTCGGACTTCAGCTTGCGGCTGCCTCGGCTGCCGCGCATGCCGCTGGAGAAAGAAGATGCCATGGTTGTCCTCTCCGCTTAGCGCGACTGGCGCTGCAGGATGTTGGAGAATTCTTCCACAAAGCTCTCGAAACGGATAGCCAGGCGGTCGATATCGTGCGAGAAGCGGTTGTAGGCGACCACGGCCGGAATCGCGGCGAACAGGCCGATGGCGGTGGCGATCAGCGCTTCGGCAATGCCGGGCGCGACGGCGGCCAGCGTGGCTTGCTGCACGTTGGCCAGGCCGCGGAAGGCGTTCATGATGCCCCACACGGTGCCCAGCAGGCCGATGTACGGCGACACCGAGCCGACCGAGGCCAGGAAGGCCAGGTGCGATTCGAGCGCGTCCATTTCGCGCTGGAAGGCGGCGCGCATGGCGCGGCGCGCGCCGTCCAGCACGGCGCCGGCGTCCATTTCGCGGCTGCCCGCGTGCGCGGCCTTGCCCTTGATGAACTCGCCCATGCCCGCTTCGAAGATGCGCGCCAGCGCGCCGCTCTGTTCGCGGTTGCTGCCGGCGCTCTGGTGCAGGGCGTGCAGGTTGCCGCCGGCCCAGAAGGTTTTTTCAAAGTCGATGGTCTGGCGGCGCGCGGCGCGCACGGCGAACATCTTGCGGAAAATGTAGGTCCAGCTGGTGAGCGAGATACCGAGCAGCAGCGCCATGATCAGCTGAACGATCAGGTGCGCGTTGGAGATGAGGGCGATGAAGGAGAGGTCTTGGGTGACGTTCATTGTTTCAGTCTGAGTTTGGGGATGACTCGGCGCCGCGCATGCGTGCCGCTACCACATCGGGGACCGCGCGCGGCCGCAGCGCGGAATCGACGCAACCAACTTTTACGCGCGCCGTGTTGAGCAATTGATCGCCGTTCCAGGCCTGCTGCACGAACTGCAGCGAAGCGCGGCCCAGCTTTTCGATACTTAAGGTTAATTTTAGTACATCGTCCAGTTTGGCTGGCGCATGATACTCGGCGGCGACATTCTTCACGACGAACATGGCGTCGTGCTCCTGCAGCAGGGCGTGCTGGTCAACGCCGATAGCGCGCAGCCATTCGGTCCGCGCGCGTTCGAAAAATTTGAGATAATTTGCGTAATAGACAATACCACCGGCATCGGTGTCTTCGTAATAGACACGGACATTCCAGGTAAAGGCTGAAGGCATGTTGTTCTGACTACTAATGAGATTGGGCAATATTCTACGCGATTTCGCCGGGCAGTTTGAGCATCTTGTAACACTCACTTACGTTTTTCCGGCGAAAACGCTAATTTTAGCCGCGTTTGATGGTGAAAGGGGAGAAACCCTGACAAGTCGGCATCAGTTCGATCTGGTTCACATTCATGTGCGGCGGCAGGGTGGCGATCCAGTAGGCGGTGTTGGCAATATCCTGCGGCGACAGCGGCACCGTGCCTTCGTAGACTTTGGCGGCGGCCGCGTCGTCGCCCTTCAGGCGCACGTTGGAGAATTCAGTGCCGCCGCACAGGCCGGGCGCCAGGTTGGTGGCGCGCACGCCGGTACCCACCAGGTCGGCGCGCAGGTTCAGCGTGAACTGTTCGACAAAGGCCTTGGTGGCGCCGTACACATTGCCGCCCGGGTAAGGGTAGGCGCCGGCGGTGGAGCCGATGTTGATGATGGTGCCGCTGCCGCGCGCCACCATCGCCGGCAGCACGGCATGGGTCATGGTCACCAGACCCTTGCAGTTGGTGTCTATCATGGTTTCCCAGTCGTCCAGCGAGGCTTCGTGGGCCGGCTTGACGCCCAGCGCCAGGCCGGCGTTGTTGACCAGCACGTCGATCTGGCGCCATTCGGCGGGCAGGCGGTCCAGCGCGGCGCGGATGGCGGCTTTGTCGGTGACATCCAGTTCCAGCGGCAGCACCTGCTCGCCCAGTTCGGCGGCCAGCGCCTGCAGGCGCCCGGTGCGGCGCGCGGCGATGATGGCTTTGTGGCCATGGGCGGTGAACACGCGCGCCATGGCGGCGCCGAAGCCGGCGCTGGCGCCGGTGATGAAGACGATCATATTAAGTTCCTTGCAAGATGGCATGGTGGAAATTAGGGCAAGTGTAGCGTAATTGCCTAACTTGATAGTACAATCTGGCTTCCATTACGTCTCACGTGACTGGCGAAAAGCCGGGTCTGCGCTTGCGCGATCTGTCGGCGAAAGGTGGGCATCCACCGGGGAACGTGAGATTTCAAATCAACAGCCGTTCGCCTGGGCAGCCACCGATGGAAAGCACGAAGAGGCTGCTCCTCGCTTATTGGCGTTCCTCATTCGATCCACCTGCCAGATTTACTCTCTCACTTGGAGTTTTTTCATGTTTGCAAAAGATCACACCCTGTCCTCCATCGATCCTGAACTGTTTGCCGCGATCGGCAAGGAAAACACCCGCCAGCACGACCATATCGAGCTGATCGCTTCCGAGAACTACACCTCGCCGGCCGTGATGGAAGCCCAGGGCTCCCAGCTGACCAACAAGTACGCCGAAGGCTATCCAGGCAAGCGCTACTACGGCGGCTGCGAATACGTGGACGTGGTGGAACAGCTGGCGATCGACCGCGTGAAGAAGCTGTTCGGCGCGGAAGCGGCCAACGTGCAACCGAACTCGGGTTCGCAAGCCAACCAGGGCGTGTTCTTCGCCGTGCTGAAACCGGGCGACACCATCATGGGCATGTCGCTGGCTGAAGGCGGCCACCTGACCCACGGCATGGCGCTGAACATGTCCGGCAAGTGGTTCAACGTGGTGTCCTACGGCCTGACCGCGGAAGAGGACATCGACTATGACGCGATGGAAGCGCTGGCCAAGGAACACAAGCCGAAGCTGATCATCGCCGGCGCGTCGGCGTTCTCCAAGAAGATCGACTTCGAGCGTTTCGCCGCCGTGGCGAAATCGGTGGGCGCCTACTTCATGGTCGACATGGCCCACTACGCCGGCCTGATCGCCGCCGGCCTGTACCCGAATCCTGTGCCGCACGCCGACTTCGTCACCTCGACCACGCACAAATCGCTGCGCGGCCCGCGCGGCGGCATCATCCTGATGAAGGCCGAGCACGAGAAGATCATCAACTCGGCCATCTTCCCAGGCATCCAGGGCGGCCCGCTGATGCACGTCATCGCCGGCAAGGCCGTGGCCTTCCAGGAAGCGCTGCAGCCGGCGTTCAAGGAATACCAGCAGCAGGTAGTGAAGAACGCCGACGTGCTGGCCAAGACGCTGATCAAGCGCGGCCTGCGCATCGTCTCGGGCGGTACCGAGTCGCACGTGTTCCTGGTGGACCTGCGCGCCAAGAACCTGACCGGCAAGGAAGCCGAAGCCATCCTGGGCCAGGCGCACATCACCTGCAACAAGAACGGCATCCCGAATGACCCGCAAAAGCCGTTCGTGACCTCGGGCATCCGCCTGGGTTCGCCGGCCATGACCACCCGCGGTTTCAAGGAAGCGGAAGCCGAGCAAGTGGGCAACCTGATCGCCGACGTGCTGGACAACCCGCACGACGAGGCAACCATCGAACGCGTCAAAGCGGCGGTGAAGGTGCTGGCTGACGCGCATCCGGTTTACGCTTAAACATTGTCTTGGTAACATCAGGGGCGCCGTGACCGTGTCGGTCCGGCGCTCTTTTAACATTCGAAAGCGCCGCGCCAGATGAAATGTCCGTTCTGTCAGCATGAAGAAATCCACGTCCTCGACACCCGCGTGTCGGAGGAAGGGGACGCGATCCGCCGCCGCCGCCGCTGCGGCAAGTGCGACAAGCGCTTCACGACCTACGAGCGGATTGAACTTGTGATGCCCTTCGTGGTCAAAAAGAACGGCAGCCGCACGGAATACGCTGCGGCCAAGTTGCGCGGCTCCCTGACGCTGGCCTTGCGCAAGCGGCCCGTCGCGGCTGCCTCGGTGGACCTGGCGGTGCAGGCGATCGAAGAGAAGCTGCTCACCAGCGGCAAGCGCGAAGTCGATTCGCACTACGTCGGCGAGCTGGTGATGCAGGAACTGAAGCGGCTGGACAAGGTGGCCTATATCCGCTTCGCGTCGGTCTACAAGAATTTCGAGGACCTGGCCGAGTTTCAGGACGCTATCGAAGAAGTGGGGCAATCGCCGAAGTCCTAGCGCCCGTTCAGTGGCGCGGGAAAATCTGGTCCAGGCTGCGTCGATGACGGCCTTGGCCCAGTCCTGCGGCTGCGCCGCACCGGCGTTGGCGACCATTGCAGCGATGTCGTCCGGCAACGGCCCGAAACGCTGGCTTAGTTGGAGGGCGAGCAGGGCGGCCTGGCCTTGCTGCATTCCTTGCTGCCGTCTTTGCTGCCGTCCTGGCGGCATCCCTTCCTGCCGTCCGTCCCGCATCGCTTTTTCCTTGGCTTGAGCAAATTCGCGCTGCAGCTCGAAACGGATGGCACATTTTTAAGGAAGAGTTACCTCTGCTTTGATCTGCCGCAAACCGCCCGCCGCGTGCGCTGCTAACTTGCATTCAGGTTGTCCCTCAGTTGGCATGTGCGGAGGTGGCGAATGGTGTCGCAACGGCGGGTGCGCGGCTTGGCGCTGATCGAAGTGCTGGTGGCTGTAGTGGTGCTGGCCATCGGCGTGCTGGGTGCCAGCGCCATGCAGCTGGTGGCGATGCGCGTGCGGTACGAGTCGCAATTGCTGAGCAACGCCGCGCAGATGGCTTCGGCCATGGCCGACCGCATGCGCGCCAACCCCGCCCAGCTCGCGATGGCTTACCTGGCGCTCGACTACGACGCGCACACTGAGCCTGTCCCGGCCGCACCGGGCCGCCAGTGCTGGGCTGCCATGTGCGACAGCGCGGCCATGGCCGACGCCGATATCTACGATCTGAAACGCCAGGTTGCCGCGCAATTGCCGGCCGGACGGGTGCGCATCTGCCGCGACACCGGCATGTGGGCTAGCGGTCAACTGCGCTGGTCCTGTGCCGGCGGCCCCGGTGCGCCGGTCGTTATCAAAATAGGCTGGCGCGGCAGGAATCCCGACGGTACGCCTGCCAAGGATGCAGCGGGCGGCTACTCCCCCGGCGTGGCGCTGGCGATGGCGGGAGCCACGCCATGAACGGCGCAGGGGATGCCATTCAGCGCGCGGCCGCGCCGCTGCGCCGGCGCAGCATGCAGCACGGGACGGCGCGCCGCAACGCGGCCATGCGAGGCTTGGGCCTGGTTGAAATGCTGGTTGCTCTGGCCGTTGGCATGCTGGTCACGCTGGCGGCCAGCGCGCTGGTGGTCAACGCCAGCGCCAACTATGTGCATCACACTGAAAGCGCCCGCCTGAATGACAGCGGCCGCTACGCGCTGGCCATGGTCGGCCAGGCGGTGCGCCAGGCCGCCTTCGTCAACTGGGACGCCGCCGGCGTGCCTCCTGCCACGCTGCCGGAAGCCAGCGCCAACATCAGCGGACTGGACGCGGCCAGCATCAGCCGCACCTCCACTGGCATCGACGAGCCGCTCGCGAACGCGGTCAATGGCAGCGACGTGCTGGCCCTGCGCTTCGCAGGCTCCGGCAGTCCGGACGCGGACGGCTCGGTACTCAACTGTGCCGGGTTCGGTACGGCCGCGGCCGGCACGGAGGCGCAGCGCGGATGGAGCATCTTCTACGTCGCAGCAGGCGGCGACGGCGTGGCCGAGTTACGCTGCAAATACAAGAGCGCAAACAGCTGGGGGGCGGACGCCATCGTGCGCGGCGTGGACTCTTTCCAGGTCCTCTATGGCATCGACACCGACACGCCTTCGGACGGCATCCCCAACCGCTACCTGAACGCCAGCGCCGTCCGCGCGCTGGATGCGGAACTGGTGCTGGAGGGCGCCACGGCAGCGGCAAGGGCGCAGGACTTGAACCGCAAGACCTGGTGGAAGCGCGTCGCCAGCATCAAGGTCGGCTTGCTGCTGCATGGCGAGGCGCATTCGCGCCCCGGCGCGGAAACTGCGCCATACGATTTGCTCGGCGGCGCCTACTCCGCCACTGCGGCCGAGCGCGACCGTGGCGTGCGCATCCAGGAAAGTCTGCTGCCCGAAGTCCAACGCCAGCGCGTGCGGCGGCTGTTTGAAGCATCGATAGCGCTGCGCAACCCGGGAGGTCCGTGATGGCCGTCTTCAGGCAAATGAGTGGCAGCGCTGTGCTGGCCGAGCAGGGCATGGCTTTGCTGGTGACGCTGCTGATGCTGATAGCCGTGTTGTTGCTGGGCGCTTCCGCCGCGCGCACTGCCATGCTGGGCGAGAAGGCGGCGCGCGCGGAGCGGGACCGCTACGTTGCGCTGCAAGCTGCGGAGGATGCGCTGGCCGACGCGGAAAGGGAAATCAATGGCGGCGCCGCCAGCGCGCCGGCCCGTACTGCACTGCTGGCCGCCGGCAATGGCCTGGGGTTTGTTCCGGACTGCGGCATGGGGACCGACAATCCGGCGCTGGGCTTGTGCGCCTACACCGGCGGCGATGCTCCTGTATGGGAAGCCGTCGATCTCGGCGACGACGGCGCGGCCACGCGCTCGGTGCCGTTCGGACGCTACACGGGAGCGATCATGGAGACGGGGCAGGGCTTTCTGCCGTTCAAGCGGCCCCGCTACATCATTGAGCGCGTACCCTACCATCCGCCCGGTGAAGATGCGGGCGCTATGCATTACTTCTACCGGGTGACCGCCATCGGATTCGGTGCGAAAGAGTCGACTGAAGTCGTGCTGCAGGGGAGCTACCGGCGGGCGGATGGGGGAGGTATGCCATGAGCATTCACGCTGGCAAGTGGTCCTGCCGAGCGTGGGCGGGGCTGGCGATTGCTGCTGCGGCTGCCATGGCGCAAGCGGCTGCGGTCGGCCGCGTTACGGAGCACGCTGCCGCCGCGGCGTCGCCACCGCTGGTGGAGCTGGCGTCGGAACCGCTGGGCGCCGGCTGCGTGCCGCGCCCCGACGCTGTGCGCGCTGCGGCGCTGGTGGCGTCCACACCTTCCGGCATGGCCGTGTTTCAGGCCAGCGCGCGCCCGGACGGATGGAGCGGGCACTTCACCCGTTCTGCACTCAGCATGGACGATTCGGGTGTGCCGCAGCTCTCGCCCCCTCAATGGGATGCCGCTGCCTTGCTGGACGCCTTGCCGGATGCGTCCAATGCGCGCCGCATTTACACGTCCAAGGTGGTGCAGGGCGTGCGCCAGACCGTTCCGCTGGCGTGGGATCAGCTCTCCGCAGCGCAGCGTACTGCGTTGAACCGCGCACCGCCGCCGGCGCCGACAGCGTCCGACCAAAGGGGCAAGCAGCGCCTGGCCTGGCTGCGCGGCGACCGCAGCCAGGAAGGCCGCCTGTTCCGCGCGCGCAGCAGCATCCTTGGCGATGCCGTGAACAGCATCCCCGTGTATGCCGGCCCCCCCGATGCCGGCGCGCCTGCCGCTGGCAGTGTCAGCTATCGGACTTTCTACGACAGCAAGCGGTCGCGCCGCCCGGCCGTGTATCTTGGCGCCAACGACGGCATGCTGCACGCGTTCGATGCTGCCAGCGGCGCCGAGCTGTTCGCCTATGTGCCGGACGCCTTGTTTTCCCAGCTGAACCTGCTGCCCGAGCAAGGCTATGAGCACAGCGCTTTCGTGGACGGCCCGGCCGGCGTGGCGGACGCGCAGATGGCGGGCGCCTGGAAAACGGTGCTGATATCGGCCATGGGGGCCGGCGCCCAAGGCGTGTTCGCACTGGACGTCACCAGCCCGTCCACCTTTCCGCAGGGCGGCGGCGCGCTGTGGGAGTTCACCGACCGGGACGACGCTGCGATGGGCAATGTCACGTCGCTGCCGCAGTTGGCCCGGCTACGCCTGAGCAGCGGTGCGGACGACGTCCGCCATTTCGCCATCGTCAGCAGCGGCGTCAATAACCACGCGGCCGACGGCCATGCCGATGCCGGCAATGCGAGTGCCTTGTTCCTGCTCGCGCTCGACAAGCCTGCCGGCGAAGCCTGGCGCCTGAACCGCAACTACTATCGCCTGCACGCGCCCGCAGGCGAGCCGGGACGCGTCAATGCGCTAAGCGCGCCCGCGCTTGTGCTGGACCGCAGCGGCGCCGTGCGCTTTGCCTATGCGGGCGACTTGCAGGGCAACCTGTGGCGCTTCAATTTCAGTGGCGGTGCGCCTTGGCGCAGTGCTGCCGAGGGGCCGGTGTTCGTGGCGCGGGACGCCAATCGCACGCGGCAGCCAATTGCCGGCCAGCCGCGCGCCGTCAATGCGCCGGACGGCGGCTACCTGATCCTGTTCGGGACCGGCCAGCTCTTTGGCGCGCGCGACCGCGATCCGGCCAACTACGCCCAGCAATCGTTCTATGCAGTGCTGGACGATAGCCCGGGCGTCCGCGCCGCGTCGGAAGGCTATCTAGCTTCCGCCGCCCGTACCGCGTCCGTTATCGGCATCGCTGCCGAGGTTCCTGCCACCGCGCAAGCCCGCACCCCGGCCGCGGCGACACCAGGCACAGGCTGGCCACTCGGCAGGGCGGATCTCGCCGAGCGCACTCTTGAAGGCTTGCCCGGCGCCGCCATGCTCGAACTGCAGGGCCGCGCCTTCACGTATGGCGGCGCCGCCGGCCAGCAGGGCTGGTATGTCGACTTTACCGGCACAGCAGGTGGCGAGCGCAGCGTCACCGGCGCATCGGCGGCGCAGGGGCAGGTCTTCTTCAACACGGTCATCACCGGCGCCAGCGCCTGCGCGCCGATCGCCAGCCGCAGTTACGCGATGGATGTGCTGACCGGGCTGGCGCCAAACAGCGAAGGACTGCCCATGTCCGGTGAACCGGCCGGCAGCCTGCTGGCGGACCACCTGCCCGGAGCGCCGGCGGCGATCGTGACGGCCACGGCGCCGGCCGCACGCCAGGCCGGGGGCCGTTCTGCTGTGGCCAAACGCATCACGGCCGTCAACCTGGGCGCGCGGACGGCGAGTGCGCCGGCGTCAACGCGGACCCGTGCCGTGGTCACTGCCGGCCGCATCGGCTGGCGCGAGGTGGCGAACTGGCGTGAGCTGCACCGCGCTGCGCGGGCGAGGGCGGGGCGGCCATGAGCACTTGCCGCAGCGAGGGCTGGACCGTGCTGGAGGTACTCATTGTGCTGGTGATCGGCATGGTGCTGGCCGCCTTCTCCTATCCGTCCTATAGCCAGTTCGTCCTGCGCAGCAAGCGGGTGGAAGGGCAGGCCGCCTTGCAGTTGCTGATGCAGCAGCAAGAGCGCTACTTCAGTGCCCACAACAGCTACATTGTGTTTTCTCCTGCTTCCACCGAGCCGGCCGAGCGACAGTTCAAATGGTGGTCCGGGGCCAGCGCGGCCGGCAGCGCCTACGAGATAGAGGCGAAAGCCTGCGATGACGACACCATTGAAAACTGCGTGCAGCTGATTGCCTCGCCGGGCACAAGCCAGGTGGACGCGAATTACAAGGACGACGAATGCGGAAATCTGATACTGACCAGCACCGGCCTGCGTCTGGCGACAGGCCAGGGCGTGCGCTGCTGGCACTAAGCGGCGGCCATGCCGCAGACCGCGCGCAGGCCGGCTCGGCGCAGGGCGTCAGCATGCAGGCCGTCCACATGCCGTCGCTCCGCTTGCCGTCGCCGCGCCTGTCGCCGCTCCGATTGCCCCCTCGCCGCAGCGCGTCCGCGCACACGCTGATTGAGCTGCTGGTTGCGCTGGCGGTTGCCGCCATCCTGGCCGGCGCCGCGGCCCCCAGCCTGCAAGCCGTGCTGCAAAAGCAGCAACTGCGCGCCGCCCTGAACGACCTGCTGGGCGCCATCGACCTGACCCGCTCCATGGCCATTGCGCGGGGAGGCGTGGTGCTGATGGCGCCCGCCGACCCGAGCGGCGCGGCCTGGCAGCACGGCTGGACCATTTTTGCCGACCTCAACGCCAACCGCCGTCCCGACCCGGGCGAGGAGCGCATCGCCGTCCAGCAGGCACTGGCGGACGGCGTCCATCTCGCTTCGCGCTTCACTTCCGGCACGGGCGCGCAATATCTTGCCTATAATGGCGCTGGGCGCAGCTGCCAGGCTGGCAACAGCCAGGCGGCGCGCTGGGGCACGCTGACGCTGGAAGCCGGCGAGCACAAACGCCTCATCAAGATCAACATGCTGGGCCGGGTAAGGGTGTGCGATCCCGTCGCGCAGCCGGATGTCTGCACCAGCGCAGATTAGACAAGCGAAACAGTGGAAATCAACAACGACACCGAAGGCATGGCGCTGGCCCTGGAATGGGCCGCCAAGGGGCTGTACACCACTTCGCCCAACCCGCGCATCGGCTGCGTCATCGTGCGCGGCGGCCGGGTGATCGGCGCCGGCGTAACCCAGCCTGCCGGGCAGGACCATGCGGAAATCCAGGCCATGAAGGACGCGCAGGCGCGCGGCCACGACGTGCGCGGCGCCACCGCTTACGTCACGCTCGAACCGTGCAACCACCACGGCCGTACGCCGCCATGTTCGGACGCGCTGGTGCGTGCGGGCCTGGGCCGCGTGGTCGCTGCAATGGAGGACCCGAATCCGCTGGTAGCGGGACAGGGCCTGGCCAAGCTGGCGGCGGCCGGCATCGAGGTCTCCAGTGGCTTGCTGGCGCAGCAGGCGTATGAGCTGAACATCGGTTTCTTCTCGCGCATGACGCGCGGCCTGCCGTGGGTGCGCATGAAAACCGCCGCCAGCCTGGACGGCATGACGGCGCTGCACAATGGCCAGAGCCAGTGGATCACCGGCCCCGAGGCGCGCGCCGACGGCCACGCCTGGCGCGCACGCGCCTGCGCCATCCTGACCGGCATCGGCACGGTCAAGGCGGACGATCCGCAATTGACCGTGCGCTCGGTGGACACCCCGCGCCAGCCGCGCCGCGTCGTGGTGGACAGCCGCCTGGACATCAGTCCGTCCGCGCGCGTGCTCGAAGGCGGCGGCACCTGGGTGGTGGCTGCCGTCGGCGACCCTGAAAAGGAAGCCGCGCTGCGCGCCGTGGGCGCCGAGATCATCACGCTGCCCAATCCGCACGGCAAGGTGGACCTGGCGGAGCTGATGCGCGAACTGGGGCACCGCCAGATCAACGAACTGCACGTGGAAGCGGGCGGCAAGTTGAATGGCTCCCTGATACGGGAAGGCTGCGTGGACGAGCTGCTGGTCTACCTGGCGCCCATGCTGCTGGGCGACGCCCAGGGCATGTTCGCCTTGCCCGCGCTGACGGAATTAAGCGGGCGCAAGAGCCTGAAATTCCACCAGGTTCAGCAGATCGGCGCAGATTTGCGTATCCTTGCCAGATTCACTTCACAATGAGATAGCACCATGTTTACTGGAATTGTTGCCGCAGTCGGCAAAATCACTTCGGTCCAGCCCCTCGAAGGCGGCCATGACGCAGGCGTGCGCCTGGAAATCGACGCCGGCGGCCTGCCGCTGGCCGATGTCGCCCTGGGCGACTCGATCGCCCTGAACGGCGCCTGCATGACCGTCATCGAGAAAACCGACACCACCTTCAAGGTCGATGTCTCGCGCGAGAGCCTGAATTGCACCGTGGGACTGGACGGCACCTCCGAAGTCAACCTTGAAAAGGCGCTGACCCTGGCCGAACGGCTCGGCGGCCACCTGGTGTCCGGCCACGTGGACGGCCTGGGCGTGGTACGCAAGTTCGAGCCGGTGGGCGAATCGTGGGAGCTGGTGATCGAAGCGCCGCGCGACCTGGCCAAGTTCCTGGCGTTCAAGGGCTCGGTGGTGGTCAACGGCGTGTCGCTGACCGTCAACCGGGTGAACGACATCGGCAGCGGCGACGGCATGGTGTGCCAGTTCTCGATCAACCTGATCCCGCACACCATTTCCGTCACCACGCTCAAGCACCTGACGGTGGGCGGCAAGGTCAATCTGGAGATCGACCTGATCGCCCGCTACGTCGAACGCATGCTGTCGGCGGGTAAGTAAATCAGAGCAGGGTCGCGTCCAGCGTAATGTTGGCGTTCAGTAGTTTCGATACCGGGCAGCCCGCCTTGGCCTTGGCGGTCAATTCGTCAAAGGTGGCCTTGTCGGCGCCCGGGATTTTCGCCTGCAGCGTCAGGTGCACGGCGGTGATGGAGAAGCCGTCGGCCACCTTGTCGAGCGTCACTTCCGCCTTGGTATCCATTTTTTCGGCGGTCAGCCCGGCTTCTCCCAGGATCAGCGACAGCGCCATCGTGAAGCAGCCCGCGTGCGCGGCGCCGATCAATTCCTCCGGGTTGGTGCCTGGCTTGCCCTCGAAGCGGCTGGCAAAGCCGTAAGGGTAATCCTTCATGGCGCCGCTTTGCGTGCTGATGGCGCCCTTGCCATCCTTGATGCCGCCCGACCAGACGGCCGATCCGTGAGTCTTCATAGTGCCTCCTCATTGTGGGTTACGGGAGTCACCATCCTATGCCGAACCGGGAATGCGCGCCGCTCACTTAAGGGAGAGCTGTGCCGCTGTTCGACAATTGCTCCAGGTAAATCCACGGGTAGATGCCCCGGTCGTGCCGGTCGCTGAACACCAGCTGCACGCCGTAGGCGCCCACCGCTTCGATGGCCAGCAGGCGAATGGCGCCGTCGGCCTGCAACGGGGTGCCGGCGCGGCGCAATGCGGTGCAGTCGGCGCAGCGGCAGCCGTCGCGCAGCGCGGCGTGCGTCAGCGTGCGGCTGGCGCCGCCGTCCAGCACGAGTTCCAGCGTGCCGAGCTTCGGATGGTTGCTGATGGCCTGGATCGTCATGGGGTGGCCTGCTGCCGGAGCTGTGCGATGGCGATGCGGGCGGCCTTGCGCACTTCGGGATCCGGGTCCTGTTCGATGGCGGCCAGCGCCGGCAGGGCGGCGCTGTCGCCGATTTCTCCCAGCGCCAGCGCCGCTTCCTTGCGCAGGTTGCCGATGGCGTGCGTCAGCGCGGCGGACAAGGCGGGCACTGCGCCGGCATGGCGCAGGCGGCCCAGGCTGCGCGCTGCGCGCAGGCGTACCTGCCAGTAAGCGTCGTCCAGTGCCGCAGTCAGCGGCGCGGCGCCGGCGGGCAGCCGCAGCTTGCCCAGCGTGCCGGCCGCTTCCTCCCGCACCTGCCAGGACGGATCTGCAAGGCCGCCCAGCAGGGCCGCCGGCACGCCGCCGTATGCGCCGATGCCGGCGCAGCCTTGCTCGGGCTGCGGCGCCGCTTGTCCGGCGCCAGGCCGGGGCCGTGCCGGGCCGGCCGCCGCGGCGGAAAGTGGCGCGGCAGCGGCAGCGGGCGGCAATGCCGCGTAGCCCAGCGCGCCGATGGCGGCGCGGCGCACGTCGGGCGAGGCGTCGCCGCTGGCCGCGGCCGTCAGCGCACCGACCGCGCCGGGGTGCTTCAGGTAGCCCAGCACGGAGACGGCTTCGCGCCGCACGGCGGCGTCGCTGTCGTCCAGCGCAGCGAGGGCGGGCTGCAGGCTGGCTGGCACGCGCAGTTCGCGCAGGCCGCGCAGCACGGCGGCGCGGACCGAGGGCAGGGCGTGCGCGGCGTGCGGCAGCAGCGCGGCGGCGGAGGACTGCTCCTTCAGTTCGGACAGCGTCTGCGCGGCGGCGGCGCGCACTTCGTCCGCGTCGTCGGCCAGGGCGATGGCCAGCGCGGCCACGCCTTCCGGGCTTTCCCATGTCTCCAGCGCGCGCGCCGCTTCCACGCGGACTTCGGCGGCCGGGTCGCGCAGCGCGGCAATAAACAGCTGCAGGTGTTCTTCGCCGGCGATATCGGCCAGGTCGAGCAGGGCGATGCGGCGGATGCCGCTGTCGTCGGCCTGCAGGCGCTGCAGCAAGGCCGGGTCGTCGTTCAGTAGTGTGGTCATGCGGTTTTTCTCGACAGGCTGTGATGGGGAGCGGCGGCCAGGCCGCCGAGTGGGCTGAGGCGTTCCAGCGGCAGCGCGTGCACCGATGGATGCAGCAGCGCCAGGCAGTGCCGCTTGAGGCGCGTGAACTCGGGCGAGGTCACCAGTTCCGGGCCGCGCGGGCGCTCGAAGTCCAGCCGCAGTTCCTCGATGATGCGGCCGGGGCGCGGGCTCATGACCAGGATGCGGTCGGCCAGGAATAGCGCTTCGTCGATGTCGTGCGTGATGAAGACGATGGTGGTCTTGATGCGCGCCCAGACGTCGAGCAGCAGCTCCTGCATCATCAGCCGCGTTTGCGCATCGAGCGCGCCGAAGGGCTCGTCCATCAGCATCACGCGCGGGTGATTGATCAGCACGCGCGCGATTTCCACCCGCTGGCGCATGCCGCCGGAAAGCTGGGACGGGTAATGGTGCTCGAATCCGGACAGGCCTACCAGTTCGATCAGTTCCAGCGCGCGCGCATGGCGCTCGGCGCGCGGCACGCCTTTCATCTTCAGGCCGAAGGCTACGTTCTGCAGCACTTTCTTCCAGGGGAACAGCGTGTGCTGCTGGAACACCAGGCCGCGCTCTGGGTGCGGCCCCTGCACGCCCTGGCCGTCGACGGTGATGCTGCCGTGGCTGGGCTGCAAATGGCCCGCGAGGGCGCCCAGCAAGGTGGATTTGCCGCAGCCGGAAGGTCCCAGCAGGCAGACGAATTCGCCGGGCGCGACGTCCAGCGTGATGTCCTGCACGGTTTCGAATGCTTGCGCGCCGTGCCCGAACTGGATATGCAGTTGCTCCATGCGGATGCGGCCATATTCCTGCGCAGTTGTAGGCGGTATGGTCATGATTTCTCCTTTTCCTGGCGCTGCCAAGGCATGCAGGCATGGCCGGCGCGCTTGATCAGCGCGCTGCTGCCCATGCCGAACAGGCCGATGACCAGCATGCCGACCACGATGTCGGCGTAGTTCTGGATGGTGTACGAGGCCCAGGTGTAGTAGCCGATGCCGAACTGGCCCGAGATCATTTCGGCGGTGACGAGGCAGAACCAGGCGGTGCCCATGCCGATCGCCAGGCCGGTGACGATGCTGGGCGCGGCGCCGGGCAGTATCACTTCGGCGAACACGGACAGCTTGTCGCTGCCCAGGCTGCGGGCCGAGGCCACCAGCCGCGCGTCCACGTGCTCCACGCCGTGGACGGTGTTGAGCAGGATGGGAAACAGCGCACCGGTGAAGGTGATGAAGATCATCGACATTTCCGACGAGGGGAACATCAGGATGGCAAGCGGTATCCAGGCGACGGCGGGGATGGGGCGCAGCATCTCGAGCGGTGGCAGCAGCACGTCCTCGGCCCAGCGCGAGCGGCCGATCAGCAGGCCCAGCGCGATGCCGGCCAGCGCCGCCGCCGCGAAGCCTGCGAACACACGCGCCAGGCTGGCGCCAAGATGCTTTAGCAGCAGCGGCGACTGCAGCAAGTCCCAGCCCGCGCGCAGTACTTCTGCCGGCGGCGGCACGTTCTGGAACGTTACCAGCCCGAGGTTGAGGTGGTTGGTCGAAGCCCATTGCCATGCCAGCACGCAGGCCAGCAGCGATGCGAGCCGCAACGCCAGCCGCAGCGGCGCGAGCGACGCCCATGCCAGCAGGCCGCCAGCAACCGACGCCCGCCGGGCGGGCGCGCGGCCAGCGCCCAGCGATGATGCGGATGCGGTTACCGATGCCGGCGTGTTCGCCTGCCCGGCGGCTTGCGGCGCGGCGCCTGCCGGCGGTAGGTGCGTGGACCGCGCGGAAGGCACGGCCTGGCCGCCGGCCGGCGGGGCGGCGGCCAGGGCTCCAGGGGGGGAGGTTGCTGCGATTGTCATGGCCGCCCTCCGTCAGATCGCGCTTTTGGCGGCGTTGTAATCGAGCACCTTGCCGCCGTTCTGCCTGGCCCATGCCTCGGCGGCTTCTTTCAGCAGGAAGCTGCTGATTTCCTTTCTGGCGCTGACGTACCAAGCGTCCTCGGCCAGCAGTTTCAGGCCGCTGTTGCGGTCATGTGCGTACATCACGCGCACCTTCTTGCCCGCCTTCTCCAGCTTGGCCAGCTCGCCGAACGCCGCCTCCGTGCTGGCGTAGCTGCGCACCAGCGGTTCGCCTTCGACCCACAGCTGCGCCACGCGCTTGTAGTCCGTGATGGCCTTGCCGCTGGCGGCATCCTTGGCGGTGAGCGGCTGGCGCGCGTAGTTTTTCAGGCGCACTTCGTAGTCGATGCCGGCCTGCTTGAACGCGGTGCGCAGGTACTGGTCGTTGATGAAGCTGTTCACGTTCAGGTCCGCGTCGGTGCGTTTCATCAGGCGCAGCGTGTCGATGGAAGTCTGGACCGCCTGGCGGTACTCCGGCTTCCATGTGAAGTCGCGCGTCTGCAGGCCGAGCGGGCCGTGGAACAGGTAGTTCACTTCCGCCTCGATGCCGGTCACCTTGGCAATCAGTTCGCTGTACTTTTCCGGCTCGGCCGCGATCAGGCGTTCGGCCTCGATGGCCGCGCGCAGATAAGCGACCACGATCTCCGGATACTTTTTCGCAAAGTCGGTATCCACCAGGCTACCGTGCAGCGTGGGCGCGCCGGCCTGCGAGCCGTCGAAGATTTTGCGCGCGTAGCCGCGATGCGGGAACAGCTCGGCGAACGGCACGAAGTCCGCGTGCGCTTCGATCTTGTTGGCCTGCAGCGCCGAGCCCGCCACTTCCGGCGCCTGCGTGACGATAGTCACATCGCGCTCCGGGTCCCAACCCTGCGCCTTCACGGCGCGCAGCAGCATGCCGTGCGCGGTGGAGGCAAACGGCACCGAGATGGTCTTGCCCTTCAGCTCAGCCAGCGACTGCACGGCGGACGCCTTGGGCACCACGATGCCGTTGCCGCTGCCTTGCGTGCTGCCGGACAGCACCGTGATGAACTGGCTTTGCTTGCCCGCCTTCTGGAAGGCCGCGCCGTTGAAGGAGCCCGGGAAGTCAGCCATCGAGCCGAGATCCAGTTTGCCCGCCACCATTTCATTGGTCAGCGGCGCGCCGGAAGTGAAGTTCTTCCACTGGATGTCGTACTGCGCGTCCTTGTACTTGCCCTCGCGCGGCAGGAACTTTTCCAGCAGCTTCAGTTCGCGGATCAGCAGGCCGCCGGTGGCGCAGTTGATGGTGGTGTCTTGCGTGCCGATGGCGACGCGGATGGTTTCAGCGTGGGCCGCGCCGCTTAGCAGTGCGGCGATCAGCAGGGAGGTCAGTTTTTGATGCATGGCGTTCTCCTAACGTAGCAGGTAAGGGATATCGACGGTGACTGCGCCGGTCGGGCAGTCTTTTTCACATGGCATGCAGTACCAGCACTCGTCGAACTTCATATAGGCCTTGCCTTTCACAATGTCGATGGCGAGCACGTCGAGCGGGCAGACGTCGACGCACACGGTGCAGCCCTTGTGGGCGATGCACAGGTCGTCGTCCACACGCACCGGGACGCTGGATGGGGTAAAGGCGATAGTCATATGGCTCCTCAGGCGGCAATCGGTTCGGCGGCAGGCGTGATGTCAGGCGTGGCGGTCCGCACGCGCAGGCGCTGGTAGGCGGACTTCTCCTGCTCGTCCAGCGGCACGATGTAGGGCGCGATGGGCCGCTTGAAGCACGTCATCTCGCCGTCCACTTTCTTCACCTGCACGTGCACATGCCAGTCGGCGTCGTTGCGCTCCGGGTAGTCCACGCGGTTGTGGTACAAGCCCCAGCGGCTCTCGGTGCGGTACAGCGAGGCGCGCGCGGCCAGTTCGGCGCAGTCGCGGATGAAATGCACTTCCATGGCGCGCATCAGTTCATGCGGATTGGCTGCTGTAAGCCGGTCCAGGTCCGCGCGAATGGCTTCGAAGCGCTGCAGGCCGAGCTCCATCTTGCGCGTCACCTTGGGCGGCTGCAGGTAATCGTTCACCATGCGGCGCAGCTTGTACTCCACCTGCGACGGCGGCAGGCCTTCCTTGCGGTTCAGCGGAGCCCATACGCGCTCGCGCTCGGCAGCGATCTGCGCTTCATCCGCCCCGGGCAGTTCATGCCCGGCGCAGTAGCGCGCAGCGCTTTCGCCCGCCAGCTTGCCGTACACGAAGGCGCCCAGCATGTAGTTGTGCGGCACGCAGGCCAGGTCGCCGGCAGCGTACAGCCCCGCCACCGTGGTCTCGGCGTGTTCGTTGACCCACACGCCGGAGGCGGAATGGCCGCTGCACAAACCGATCTCGGAGATATGCATCTCCACCATCTGCTGGCGGTAGTCGGTGCCGCGCCCTTCGTGGAAACGTCCCCGGCTGGGACGCTCGTTGGTGTGCAGGATCTCCTCGATGGTGCTGATGGTTTCCTCTGCCAGGTGGTCCAGTTTCAGGAACACCGGGCCGTTCCCGCCTTGCAGTTCGTTGTAGAACTCCTGCATCATCTGGCCGCTCCAGTAATCGCACTCGATGAAGCGTTCGCCCTTGGCGTTGGTGGTGTAGCCGCCGAACGGGCCGGTGACATAGGCGCAGGCGGGGCCGTTGTAGTCCTTGATCAGCGGATTGATCTGGAAGCACTCGATGCCGCTCAGTTCAGCGCCGGCGTGGTAGGCCATGCTGTAGCCGTCGCCGGCATTGGTCGGGTTCTCGTAGGTGCCGAACAGGTAGCCGGAGGCGGGCAGGCCGAGGCGGCCGGCCGCGCCGGTGGACAGGACCACCGTCTTGGCGCGGATCACGTGGAAGTCGCCGCTGCGGCAGTCGAAGGCCATGGCGCCGGCGATGCTGCCGTCGGCCGCCGTCAGCAGGCGCGTGGCCACCAGGCGGTTGGTGATCTCCACGCGGGTGCGCTTCAGGCGCCGGTACAGCACCTTCTTGATGTCGTGCCCTTCCGGCATCGGCAGCACATAAGTGCCCATGTGGTGCACCTTGCGCATGGCGTAGTCGCCGTTCTCGTCCTTCTCGAACTTCACGCCCCAGCTGTCCAGTTCCTCGATCATCGGATAGCTGCCCTGCGCGTAGGCCATCACCGTGGCCTGGTTGACGATGCCGTCGTTGGCGGTAGTGATTTCCTTTACGTACTGCTCGGGCGTGGCGAAGCCGGGAACGACGGCGTTGTTCAAGCCGTCCATGCCCATCGAGATGGCGCCGCTGCGCTTGACGTTGGCTTTCTCCAGCAGCAGCACGCGCAAAGCGGGGTTGGCTTCCTTGGCCTTGACGGCGGCCATCGGCCCGGCGGTGCCGCCGCCGATCACCAGCACGTCGACTGTTTGAATATGGGTTTCCATGTGTGCTCCCTGAATGTGTTTTAGTTGCGGCGGGCAATTTGCATGCGGTACTGGAATGCGTCGCCGCGGAAGTACAGGTACTCGAAGTCCAGCGGGGCTTGCGTGCCGTCGGCGCAGACGGTGTGCGTCAGGCGCTCCATGCGCAGCACGGCGCTGCCTTCGGTCACGCGCAGCGCGTGCGCCAGGGCGGCGTCGGCCAGCGTGGCCTCGATCTGCAAGTCGGCGCGGCCGAGGGCGACGCCGTAGTCGTTTTCCAGGATCAGGAAAATATCGCGCCCGGCCAGGTCTTCCTTGCGCAGGCGCTCGCCGATGGCTTCCGGCAGATACGTCACCTCCAGCGAGAGCGGTTCGCGGTTCAGGTGCCGGATGCGCTTGATTTCGCACACCGGCTGGTCCTTGGCCAGGCCAAGTTTTTGCGCGGCCTTGGCGGGCGCCGGCAGCGTCCTGTGGCTGATGACCTGGTTGTAGATTTCATAGCCCATGCGGGACATGGCTTCGGCGAAGCCTTCCAGCTGCGTGAGTTCCTGGAAGGCCTTGGGCTTGGAGACGAAGGTACCTTTGCCAGGCACCTTGAAGATCATGCCTTCCTTCTGCAGGTCGCCCAGCGCCTGCCGCACGGTGATGCGGCTGACGCCGAATATGCTGCCCAGTTCGCTCTCGGCGGGCAGCTGCGCGTGGGCAGGGTAGCTGCCATCTAGAATGCGCTCGCGCAGACGTTCGCGGATCTGGGTGTGGAGCGGAACGGGCGATAGTTCAATTGGGTGAAAGCTGTTGCTCGGCATGGCGGCTGACCTGTTATGACAGGTTATGAGTACCTGGAACAAGCGAGTCTAGCCACGCGCTCGGCGTTGTGGAACGAATAAGATTGCGCTAGTTTATGCGGGGGAGGGGAGTAAGCTTATGCGGCGGACGAACTTGGGGCGGCGGGCGCCGCCCCGGAGGATGATGCGGTGCCGTGAATCTTATTTGCCGTAGCGGGCAGGCGGCACGCCGCCCACTTCCAGCTGCACGCTGAACAGCGAGCCGGCCAGCGGTTCGGCGGCGCGCTGCGCGTCGCTCATGCCTTCCCAGGCGGTAGTGATGTACAGCGTCTTCAGGTCGGGGCCGCCGAACACGCACGACGCGGGCTGCGACACCGGCATCGCGATGGTGGCCAGCAGTTCGCCGTCCGCGCTGTAGCGGCACACGCGCCCGCCGCCCCACTGCGCGATCCACACGCAGCCTTCGGTGTCGACCGTCATGCCGTCCGGCGAGCCTTCGCCGTCGCCGAACTGGCGCCACAACCGGGCCGGGCCCAGGCCGCCGTCGGCGGCCACGTCGTAAGCGTAAGTGCGGTTCAGCAGGCTGTCGCTGTGGTACATCACGCTGCCGTCCAGGCTGAAGGCCGGGCCGTTGCAGATGTGGACGCCGTCCTGCGCCACCGTCAGTTCGCCATCGGGCGCCAGGCGGAACAGCTGGCCGTCCGGGCTGTGCACATCGGCCGCGTTCATGCTGCCGAACCACAGGCGGCCTTGCGGATCGGCCTTGGCGTCGTTCAGGCGCACGCCGGCCTTGCCTTCGGTGGGACGCGCCACGTATTCAAAGCGCAGCGCCGGGTCCAGCCACAGGCGCACCACGCCGTCGCGCAGGCCGGCCATGAAGCCGTCGCCGTCCCGGCGCGGCACGATCCAGCAGATGAAGGTCGGCAGGGTCCAGGCGTGCCGGCCGCCGTCCGCGTCCAGCGCGTGCAGCGTGCTGCCCTTCAGGTTGACGAAATACAGGCGCTGCTGTTCGGGCAGCCATAGCGGGCCTTCGCCCAGTTCGGCGCCCAGTTGCCAGGTCAGGCGGGGCGCGAGGGTGGTCGTTTGTGCAGTCACGGTCGCAATTCGGTGAGTGGTGGACGCATTACCTTACCCGAAAAGCGGAGTGCTGTGTAGCGCTACCATTGGTATCAATTCAGGGCCGACAGAGTGAATCGAGGCGGAGTTCCAGATTAGTTTCTCCAAATCCTTTAAAATAGAGGGTTAAAGAAACCTGAACCGAAGGATTTGAAATGTCTATCTCCAGCACCGAAGAAATCGTCGCCGAGTTGCGCGCTGGCCGCATGGTGATCCTGGTCGACGAGGAAGACCGGGAGAACGAGGGCGACCTGGTGCTCGCGGCGGACTTCGTCACGCCGGAAGCGATCAATTTCATGATCAAGCATGCGCGCGGCCTGGTGTGCCTGACCCTGACCGAAGAACGCTGCAAGCAGCTCGACCTGTCGATGATGACGTCCCGCAACGGCACCTCCTTCGGCACCAACTTCACGGTGTCGATCGAAGCGGCGGAAGGCGTGACCACCGGTATCTCGGCGGCCGACCGCGCCAAGACCATCCAGGTGGCCGTGGCCAAGAACGCGGTGCCGATGGATATCGTGCAGCCCGGCCACATCTTCCCGCTGAAGGCGCAAAAGGGCGGCGTGCTGATGCGCGCCGGCCATACCGAGGCCGGCTGCGACCTGACTGCCATGGCGGGCCTGACTCCGGCGTCCGTGATCTGCGAGATCGTCAAGGACGACGGCACCATGGCGCGCCTGCCGGACCTGCTGGAATTTGCCCAGGAGCACGGCCTGAAGATCGGCACGATTGCCGACCTGATCCACTACCGCAGCCAGAACGAGTGCATCGTGCAGCGCGTGGCCGAGCGTCCGCTGAAGACCGCCTACGGCGACTTCCGCATGATTGCCTTCCGCGACACGCCGACCGGCTCGGCCCACCTGGCGCTGGTGCACGGCGACATGGCCGCCGGCAAGGAATCGCTGGTGCGCGTGCACCAGCCGGTGTCCATCCTGGACTTGCTGGAATCGGAGGCGACCACCCACTCGTGGAACATCTCGGCCTCGATGCAGGCGGTCAAGGCGTCCGAGCAGGGCGTCATCGTGCTGCTGAACTGCGAAGAGACGGCCGAACAGCTGTTCAGCCAGTTCTCCGCGCTGGACAAGGACGTCAAGCCGCAGGGCCGCGCCGCCAGCATGGGCCTGCGCGACTATGGCATCGGCGCGCAAATCCTGCGCGCGGTTGGCGTGCGCCAGATGAAGCTGCTGGCCAGCCCGCGTAAAATGCCTTCCATGGCAGGTTTCGACCTCGAAGTCACGGGTTACGTTGCCAAGCCGGCCGCGTAATTCCGTTCAACCAACACTCATATATACAGAAAAGAGGCGCACCATGACCGTAGGAAGCTACGAAACCAATCTGACCGGCGAAGGCTTGCGTGTCGGTATCGTTCAAGCGCGTTTCAACGAAGACGTATGCCACGGCCTGCTGTCGGCCTGCCTGGCCGAACTGAAGCACCTCGGCGTGGCCGACGAAGACGTGCTGCACGTGACCGTGCCGGGCGCGCTGGAGATTCCCTTCGTGCTGCAGAAGCTGGCCGAATCGCAGCAGTTCGACGCGCTGATCGCGCTGGGCGCCATCATCCGCGGCGAGACCTACCACTTCGAGCTGGTGTCGAATGAATCCGGCGCCGGCATTACCCGCATCGGCCTGGACTTCGGCATCCCGATCGCCAACGCCGTGCTGACCACCGAGAACGACGAGCAGGCCGAAGTACGCATGGCCGTCAAAGGCGCGGACGCCGCCCGCGTGGCCGTGGAAATGGCCAACCTGTCGATCGCGCTGGAAGAACTCCAGCAAGACGGCGGCGACGAAGAAGAATAATCAGTATTTAAAAAGAACAGGCAGGAAATCATGACCGACAACTCTACGCACGCCAACCCGAGCAAGAACCGCACGCCGCGCCACCGCGCGCGCGAGTTCGCGCTGCAGGGCCTGTACCAGTGGCTGCTGAACAATGAAGACGCGAAAACCGTCGTCAACCACATCCGTGCCGCGCACGGCTTCGACAAGGCCGACGCCGAGCACTTCACCAACCTGCTGTACGGCGCCATCAAGGAATCCGAAGCGCTGCGCGCCACCTTCGCACCACTGGTGGACCGCGGCGTGGCCGAGCTGTCGCCGGTGGAGCACGCCGTGCTGCTGATCGGCGCATACGAGCTGAAGAACAACCTGGAAATCCCGTACCGCGTCGTCATCAACGAAGCGGTCGAGCTGACCAAGTCCTTCGGCGGCATCGACGGCCACAAGTATGTCAACGGCGTGCTGGACAAGCTGGCCGGCAAGATCCGTCCGGAAGAAGTCGAGAACGACAAGAAGCGTTGATGTTGTGGACGTAAAAAAAGCCGCTTCAAGCGGCTTTTTTTTACGGCCCCAGGAAAGGGGGGAGCTTACAAACCGGCCAACTGGGCGTCCGGCAGCTTGGCTGCGGCCGTAACCGGTGCGGTATTGGCGGCCACGGCCGCTTCAACCTGCTTGCCGGGGGCTGGGGCGGCTGCCATTACCGGCGTGTAGGTCGGCACCTTCTTGCCTGCGGAAACCTGCTTCAGGCGCTTGTATTCGGCCAGCACGCGCGAGCCGTAGCCGTCGTCGGTCTCGAAGGCGGCGGCGCCCACGTAGGTCTTCAGGCCGGCTTCCACGGAACCGCCGCGGGTCACGTAGTCTTTCAGGATCAGCGAACCGACGCGGATATTGGCCACCGGGTTCAGCGCCGCCTGCACGCCGCCCATGTCCTGGAACTTCTCATGGTGGATCTTGGACATCACCTGCATCAGGCCCTGCGCGCCCATCGGGCTTTCCGCGAACGGGTTCAGGCCCGATTCAATCGCCATCACGGCCAGGATCAGCAGCGGGTCCAGCTTGATCTCGCGCGCCGTCAGGTAAGCGGTCGACACCAGCATATTGGTGGCGTCGCCCGCCACGCGGTAGCGTTTCGAGAGCCAGGAGGTGACCCATTCCTGCTGCTTGCGGGTGCCCATGATGGCTTTTTCCTCGGCCGTCAGGGAAGCGTCGGAGGCGGTTGCCGAGGCGATGCCGCCGGCAGGGGCTTCCATCAGCTCGTGCAGCGGCGGCGCCGTGACGGTGGCGACGGCAGCAGGTTCGGGCAGCAAGCTTTTGCTCAGGGCCTGTGCCAGGTCGGGACGGGCAAACAGGACGGCGATCATGACCAGGGCGCTTACGCCAAAAACGGTCAAAGTGTGTTGCGCGGTGGTCAGTACGCTGCGCGCGGTGACGCGCGAACCGGCCAGGCCAGTTGCGGCACGCGCCAGCTGGCGGGTAGCGGTTGCTACCGAGGTGAAACGATTAGTCATTCAGAACTCCCCTGAAATGTCCGTAACGAGCGCATCCCTGCCGCGTGCAAAGTGTGCATACGCGGTCGTATCGATGTGCCAATGCCGTGCATCAGAAATATCATTCGTTCGACGCCGCCGTGAGCGCGCGCCTAACGCCATCATTGCTTGCCTGAGCTGTTACTGCCTGGAGCGTATGCTGGAGGCCTAGCTGTAAACAGTCGCAATACAACTTTTTTCGGGGGTAAGGCAGACGCCTTTTGAAAACACTCCTTAAAATGTCATGTGGAGCCCCGACTCCGTGAATGAATGAGCGACAGTCTTAGCGGTGATAAAGTTGGCTAAGTGACCATGTCCTCTTCAAGTAGGCAAATTGTAGAAGCCGTTTTATATCACGTCAATACTAACACGGGAGTTCTTTATAACTTTTGAATCTAGATTTTTGCCTTGCAAACCAGCAAAAACCAATAAAATCAACCACTTGACCGAAAAACCTCGTCCAGCCCGTCCGAAGCGAAAAAAAAGTAAAAAAGTATGAAATATTCCGATTTGCGTGATTTTATTGCCCAGTTGCAAAAAATGGGCGAGCTTAAGCCTGTTTTGGCACCAGTTTCCCCCCATTTGGAGATGACCGAGGTGTGCGACCGCGTGTTGCGGGCCGGCGGACCGGCATTATTGTTCCAGCATCCCACCGGGCACAGCATGCCGGTGCTGGGCAATCTGTTCGGCACCCAGCGCCGCGTGGCGCTCGGCATGGGCGCCCAGGACACCAGCGAACTGCGCAAGATCGGCCACGTGCTGGCGCGCCTGAAAGAGCCGGAGCCGCCCAAGGGCTTCAAGGACCTGATGGACATGGGCTCGCTGGTGAAAGCGGTGTGGGACATGTCGCCGAAAGAGATGAAGGGCGCGCCGTGCCAGGAAATCGTCTGGGAAGGCAACGACGTCGACCTGTCGCGCCTGCCGATCCAGCACTGCTGGCCGGGCGACGTGGCGCCGCTGATCACCTGGGGCCTGGTGATCACCAAGGGGCCGAACAAGAAGCGCCAGAACCTGGGCATCTACCGCCAGCAGGTGCTGGGGCCGAACAAGGTCATCATGCGCTGGCTGGCGCACCGGGGCGGCGCGCTGGATTTCCGCGAGCACGCCATCCAGAGCAAGGGCCAGCCGTATCCGATCGCCGTGGCGCTGGGGGCCGACCCGGCCACCATCCTGGGCGCGGTGACGCCGGTGCCGGATACCTTGTCCGAATACCAGTTCGCCGGCCTGCTGCGCGGCAGCCGCACCGAGCTGGTCAAGGCCATCGGCAGCGAGCTGCGCGTGCCGGCCTCGGCCGAGATCGTGCTGGAAGGGCACATTTACCCGGACGCGAACCACCCGAGCGGCTACGAGCACGCGCTGGAAGGCCCGTACGGCGACCACACCGGCTACTATAATGAGCAGGATTCCTTCCCGGTGTTCACCATCGACCGCATCACCATGCGGCGCGACCCGATATACCACTCGACTTATACGGGCAAGCCGCCGGACGAGCCGGCCATGCTGGGCCTGGCGCTGAACGAAGTGTTCGTGCCGCTGCTGCAAAAGCAGTTCAGCGAGATCACCGACTTCCACCTGCCGGCAGAGGGCTGCAGCTACCGCATGGCGGTGGTGCAGATCCGCAAGCAATACGCCGGCCACGCCAAGCGCGTGATGATGGGCGTATGGAGCTTCCTGCGCCAGTTCATGTATACCAAGTTCATCGTGGTGGTCGACGAGGACGTCAACATCCGCGACTGGAACGAAGTCATCTGGGCCATCACCACCCGCGTCGACCCGACCCGCGACACCACGCTGGTGGACCACACGCCGATCGACTACCTGGACTTCGCCTCCCCGGTGAGCGGCCTGGGCAGCAAGATGGGCATCGACGCCACCAACAAATGGCCGGGGGAAACCACGCGCGAATGGGGCACCACCATCGTCATGGCCCCCGAAGTAAAAACCCGCGTCGACCAGATCTGGCAAGAACTCGGCCTATAGTCCTCCCCCTAACGATTCGGACGATTCCCACAAGCAGCCTGAGCCGCATTTCCCCCACTTCGGGGTCTGACCCCGAAGTGGGGGAAATGCGGCTCAGCTCGGTTGGGGCGGGGTTCGGATGGGGATTAGGCAGATTTGCCGGGAGCGGGTATAATTGCAGCCGGCGGGCCCCTGCGCATTGCGGCATGGCCAACCTGGTCAGGTCGGGAACGAAGCAGCCACAGCTATTCACCGCAAGTGCCGCAGATCAGGCTCGCCTCTTTAGATCTGAGAAGTAAAAAGCTGCCGATGCAGCTTTTTTTTCGTCTGCCGCCTTTATTCGCCGTCCACTTCCGCCTCGTACGGCTGTTCGCTCACCGTCACCAGCGGGTTTTCCGCCAGCAGGCCCTTGTCCAGCTTGAGCTTGATCTGGTGCTTGGCGTCCGTCACGTAGCGCTTGTCGCCGTCCTTGGCTTGCACTGCCAGCTGCGCCGGCTTGCGGAACTTGAAGATCACCAGTTTCATCGTCGGCGCGAACAGGCTCAGCGCCCCGGCCACCTTGTCGATTGCGGCGTTGGACTGCGGCACGCTGCCCATCACGCTGGCATAGCGCCATTGCAGCCCCTCCGGCACCACCGCCGCGATGTCAAAGCCGATGCCGGCCTTCTCGCCCTTGGCCTGGTTGGTCCAGATTTTCGCGTCTTCCGCCAGCCATTTCTCGTTCGGCACCAGCACGGTGCGCCCTTGCTCGTCCAACACCAGCGGTGTCTTGCCGTCTGCGTGCACCACCACCAGCTTCAGGCTGCCGGGCGCGATGGCCTTGTTCTGCGGCACGAAGCGGGTGTAGACCTTGAGCTTGTCGCGCTCGGCCGCCGGCAGGCTGTAGAATTTGTCCATCTTGGCCGCTTCCACGATTTTTCTATACGGCGCCCATTCGCGCTCGTCGGCGTGGGCCAGCAGGGGCAGGGTGCACAGCAAGGCGAAAGCAAGTTTTTTCATTTTGTCAGTTGTTAAAAAGAAAGCAAGAGTGTAAGCGAAGTCATGCCAGACGTCTAATGTTGACCGCAGCACTGGCTATCTACGGTAAAATCCCTGCCATGTCCTATCAAGTCCTCGCCCGCAAATACCGTCCCCGGAACTTTGAAACGCTCGTCGGCCAAGAGCACGTCGTGCGCGCGCTCACGCACGCGCTGCACAGCGGCCGCCTGCACCACGCTTATCTATTTACCGGCACGCGGGGCGTCGGCAAGACCACGCTGTCGCGCATCCTGGCCAAATCGCTCAATTGCGTTGGTCCGGACGGCAACGGCGGCATCACCGCCACGCCGTGCGGCGTGTGCGAAGCCTGCACCGCGATCGATGGCGGCCGCTTCGTGGACTATATAGAGATGGACGCGGCGTCCAACCGCGGCGTCGACGAAATGGCGCAGTTGCTGGAGCAGGCGGTGTACGCGCCGTCGAATGCGCGCTTCAAGGTCTATATGATCGACGAGGTGCACATGCTGACCAACCACGCCTTCAACTCGATGCTGAAGACGCTGGAGGAACCGCCGGAGCACGTGAAATTCATCCTGGCGACCACCGATCCGCAGAAGATACCCGTGACCGTGCTGTCGCGCTGCCTGCAGTTCAACCTGAAGCAGATGCCGCCGGGCCACATCATCAGCCACCTGGACAATATTTTGGGCCAGGAAGGCATTGCCTTCGAACAGCCGGCACTGCGTTTGCTGGCGCAGGGCGCGCACGGTTCCATGCGCGATGCGCTGTCGCTGACCGACCAGGCCATCGCTTACGCCGCCGGCGAAGTGACGCTGGACGCGGTGCAGGGCATGCTGGGCGCGCTGGACCAGTCTTACCTGATCCGCCTGCTGGACGCGCTCGCTGCGCAGGACGGGGCGGACCTGCTGGCCGTGGCCGATGAGATGGCCACGCGCAGCCTTTCGTACAACGGCGCTTTGCAGGATCTGGGCACCTTGTTGCACCGTATCGCGCTGGCGCAGACCGTGCCGTCGGCGGTGCCGTCGGACTTGCCCGAGTACGCGGACATCGTGCGCCTGGCGGCCGCGTTCGACGCGGAAGAAGTGCAACTGTATTACCAGATCGCCGTGCACGGCCGCAATGAACTGGGCCTGGCGCCGGATGAGTATGCGGGGTTCTCGATGACCCTGCTGCGCATGCTGGCCTTTCGCCCCGGCGTCGGTGGCGCCGAAGGGGTACCGTCAGCTTCGCCCGCGGTAGCGCGCGGTCCGGGCGCAGCCCGCGCCGCAGCCGCTGCGGCGGGGTTGCCTGTGGGCGGCGCGCCGGCGCGCGCCGCTTCGGTGTCGGCGGCCAGCCATTTGTCCGTACCGCCGCCATCGGTGGTGGCCGGGGCCGCCGCCATGGCGCGTGCCGACGCTGCCGCTCCGGCGCAGCGTCCTGCGGCACCGGCAGCAGTTCCTGCGCCAGGAATGCCGGCGCAACCGCATGCTGCGGCGCCAGCGCAGGCGACACCGGCCGTTGGCCAAGCGCCGGCTGCAGCATCGACATCGGCACCAGCACCGGCACCAGCACCGGCGCCAGCCGTTGCTCACGCACCCGCACCGGCGCCAGCAGCGGCTTTCGCGCCGCCGCCCGCTACCCAGTCACCGGCGTCCAGCACGCCACTCAGCCCGGCACGTGCCGCTATCCAGGCTGCGCTGGAGGCGGCGCGCGCCGCGTCCGGCCAGAAGCCGGTAAGCAGCCGTCCCAGCCTGACGCCGCCTGCGGCCGGGCCCGCTGTGCCGGAACCGGCGCCAGCCAGGACTGCTCCCGCACAAAGCGCCGCCCCGGCAACGGCGGCGCGCCCGCCAGCGCCTTGGGAGGATGCGCCTGCCGCACCAGCGCCAGCGGCGCAAACTGCCGCACCTCAGAATGCGGCCCCGCAGAAGACGGCGCCATGGGACGACGCCCCCGCCATGCCCGCCAGCCGCGCGCCAGCGTCCCCGCCGTGGGATGACGGCCGCCCGGCTATGGGAGGCGCAGCGGCGGATACGCCCGCGCAGCAGGCAGCACCGCAGCCGCCCATGCCGCAAAATACGCCGCAGCCGCAGCCTGCGCCGCGCCAGCCGCCGCCCCAGGCTGCGGCTGAAGACGACTTGCCGCCCTGGGTTACCGAGTTTTCCGACGACAGTGCCATGCCCGCAGCCGGCCAAGCCGACACGGCGCCGCAGGCGTACGGCCAGCAGCATCATGGCCAGCAAGGCCACGGCCAGCAGGCGCACGGCCAGCCCGACAACGGCCAGCAAGCCCAGCAGCAGCCGACTTTCGCGCCGCGTCCGGCCCCGGCCCCGGCCAAGGCGCCGCATGCCTACGTCATTACGCCGATTCCCGAGCTGGATTGGGACGGCAACTGGCCCGCGCTGTCGGCCCGCCTGCCGCTGCGCGGCGTGGCCCAGCAGCTCGCCACGCAGGCCGAACTGATCGCCTGCGTGCCGGACGGCACCCACAGCGCGGTATTTCATGTGCGCGTGCCGATTGAAACTTGGCGTACTCCGCCCAATGTAGAGAAACTGGCAACCGCGCTGACGGAACGCTTCGGCCGCCCGATACGCGTGGAAACGGAACTCGGTCCGACCTGGTACACCGCCAGCGCCGAGGCGCAGGCCCACCGCGAAGCGGTGCAGCGCGCCGCCGAGGAAACCGTGGCCAACGACCCGTTTATCCAGAGCATGATCCGCGAGTTCGGCGCCTTCGTGGTGCCGGGGTCCATCGTGCCGCCGCCGGCCCCACCGGCGCATTAATTTATACTGACTGAATCTGACACGGAGAACATCACCATGATGAAAAACCAACTGGCTGGCCTCATGAAGCAGGCACAAGCAATGCAGGACAACATGAAAAAAGCCCAGGATGCACTGGGTTCGATCGAAGTCGAAGGCCAGTCCGGCGCCGGCCTGGTGAAGGTTGTGATGACCTGCAAGAACGACGTCAAGCGCGTCTCGATCGACCCGTCGCTGCTGGCCGACGACAAGGACATGCTGGAAGACCTGGTGGCCGCCGCCTTCAACGACGCCGTGCGCAAGGCCGAAGCGACGTCCGCCGAGAAAATGGCGGGCCTGACCTCCGGCATGAACCTGCCGGCCGGCTTCAAGATGCCTTTCTAAGCCGGGTCCGCAAAGCCATGTTCATTATCTCGCTCACGTATTTGAAACCGGCCGAGGAGATCGACGCGCTCCTGGCCGCGCACCGCGAGTACCTGCGCGAGCAGTATGACAACGGCATGTTCCTGATGTCGGGCCGCATGGTGCCGCGCACCGGCGGCATCATCATCGCCACGGCGGACAGCCGCGCCGACATTGAAGCGGTGATCGAGCTCGATCCCTTCAACGAAGCGGGCGCCGCCAGTTACACCATCACCGAATTCGTGCCAACCATGACGGCCGATATCCTGAGCGCCTTCAAACAGGGCTGACAAGCAAAGTTCGCCATGTCCAAGTCGCTGGAATTTTTGACGGAGGCCTTGCGCCGCCTGCCGGGCGTAGGTCCGAAATCGGCGCAGCGCATGGCCTTCCACTTGCTGCAGCACGACCGCGACGGTGCGGCCATGCTGTCGCGCGCGCTGTATCAGGCGGTGGAGGCGGTGCACCACTGCGCGCTGTGCAACACCTTTACCGAGGATGACATCTGCGGCACCTGCCGCGACGAGGACCGCGACAGGCAGATGCTGTGCGTGGTCGAAACCCCGGCCGACCAGATGATGATAGAGCAGACCCTGACCTACAAGGGCCTGTACTTCGTGCTGATGGGACGGCTGTCGCCGCTGGACGGCATCGGACCCAAGGATATACATCTGGAAAAGCTGGTCGAGCGCGCCAATGACGGCGTGGTCGGCGAGGTGGTGCTGGCCACCAATTTCACCAACGAAGGCGAAGCCACCGCGCACTACATCAGCGAACTGCTGAAGGCGCGCGGACTGAAGGTGAGCCGGCTGGCGCGCGGCGTGCCGGTCGGCGGCGAGCTCGAATATGTGGACGCGGGCACCATCGCGCGGGCCATGCTCGACAGGCGCGCTACCTAGTGGAAAACAAACCGACGCACGGCCCTTTACAAGGCATCAAAGTTCTTGAACTCGGCACGCTGATCGCCGGCCCGTTCTGCGCCCGCATGCTGGCCGAATTCGGCGCCGAGGTGATCAAGGTGGAGGCGCCCGGCGACGGCGATCCGATCCGCAAATGGCGGGTGCTGAAGGACGGCACCTCGCTGTGGTGGTCGGTGCAGTCGCGCAACAAGAAAAGCATCACCCTCAACATGAAGGATGCGCGCGGCCGCGCCATCGCGCGGCAGCTGGCGCTGGAAGCGGACATCGTCATCGAGAACTACCGCCCCGGCGTGCTGGAAAAGTGGGAACTGGGCTACGAGCAGCTGAAGGCGCTCAAGCCGTCCCTCATCATGGTGCGCCTGTCCGGTTTCGGTCAGACCGGGCCGATGAAGGACCTGCCCGGCTTTGGCGCCATCGGCGAGTCGATGGGCGGGCTGCGCTACGTGTCCGGCCACGCCGACCGGCCGCCGGTGCGGGTCGGCGTGTCCATCGGCGACTCGGTCGCCGCGCTGCACGGCGTGATCGGCGCCATGATGGCGCTGCGCCACCGCGACGCCACCGGCGGCCGCGAGGCGGGCCAGGGCCAGATGGTGGACGTGGCGCTGTACGAGTCCGTGTTCAACCTGATGGAATCGCTGGTGCCGGAATTCGACCACGCGGGCGTGGTGCGCGAGCGCACCGGCGGCGCGCTGCCCGGCATCGTGCCTTCCAACACCTACACCACCAAGGACGGCGAGAACATCGTCATCGCCGGCAACGGCGACGCCATCTTCAAGCGCCTGATGCTGGCCATGGGCCGCATCGACATGGCGGGCGATCCCCAGCTGGAGCGCAACGACGGCCGCGTGCAGCGCACGGCGGAGATCGACGGCGCCATCCAGGCCTGGTGCGACACGCTGAGCATCGACGAGGCGCTGGCCGTGCTGAAGGCGGCCGACGTGCCGGCCGGGAAGATCTACTCGGTGCGCGACATGATGAGCGATCCGCAGTTCCTGGCGCGCGGCATGTTCGAGCAGCACCATTTCGCCGACGGTACGCCGGTCAAGCTGCCGGCGATTTCGCCCAAGCTGTCGGAAACGCCGGGCCATACCAACTGGCTGGGCCCGGCGCTGGGCCAGCACAACGAGGAAGTGCTGCGCGCGCTGGGCTACAGCGACGCGGCCATCGCCGCGCTGCGCGGCGATGGCGTGCTCTAGTCGCCGGCGTGCCGCTTTCCGGCCGCGGGCTGTTCCGGCAGCCTACAGCCCATACCTGTACGGCACCACGGCGTAGTCCTGCACGGCCGGCCCGGCGCGATTGGCCGCGTGGTCCCACGCTTCCAGCGTGCTGAGCGTGGCTTCCGAGCGGGTGTGCGGGCTCATCAGCTGAAAGCCGCTCAGCGAGCGCCCGGGGCCGATGCGCCCGGCCAAGCCCTGTTCCTGCGGCAGCACCGACCAGCGCACGAAGCTCACCGCATCGGTCTCCATGGTCCAGCCCAGCGGAATGCCGGTCACGGTGATGGGCGCGGCCAGGCTGAGCGCGAAGCCGACAATGTCCAGCCCGCTGCCGGCGACTTCCTCATTGATCAGCTCGTAATTCCAGAAGTCCGTGCACACCGCGCTGGCTACGCGCGCCCGCAGCTGGGGCGGCTGGTACGGCGTGCTGGCGCCGGCCGGCGCCGGCACCTGCACATAGCGGGTGAGCGCCAGCGGAAAGCTGATATCGTCAACGATGTAGCTGCCGCGCACCGTCAGCAGGTATTGCGCGCCTGGCAGCATGCCCAGGCCCGAAAACACCGCCGTCATGCGCGCCACGCCGCTGCGCTCGATGTCGCCCAGCACCACCGGATAGCCGTGCGGCGGACCCAGCCGGCGTGCGCAGCCCAATGTGATGTCGTGACACATCAAATGACGGATGGCTGAGCCGCCGGCGTTGATGATTTCAGGGGTAACGATCAGCTTGTCGCTGACGCTTTCGATAACAGGCAGCCCCAGCACTACCTGCATTGCGCTTGGCCAAATTGCCATGATCACCTCCTGAGTATGCTGCTGTGGCAGCATATTCGGTGCCAGCCAGGCGCCACTCTTGCAAAATCAGGCACTTGCACCGGCCCTGGCTTTTAAGCCGGCCGCAGTGTCAAGGAAAGCGACGTACTAGCGGGCCGCAGGCGTTGCCGGCGCGCGCTGGACCTTGAGCATTTGCGTGATGGATTCCTGCGGGGAGGGACGCCCGAGATAAAAACCCTGCGCCATGTCGCAGCCGTACTGTTCCAGCAGCGCAAGCTGTTCGTCGGTCTCCACGCCTTCCGCCACCACGATCATCCTCAGGCCATGCGCCATGGCGATGATGGCGCGCGTGATGGCGGCGTTTTCCGGGTCCTGCGGCAGGCCGACGATGAAGCTCTTGTCGATCTTCAGCGCGCGCACGTCGAAGCGTTTCAGATAGCTCATCGATGAGTAGCCGGTGCCGAAGTCGTCGATCGACAGCAGCACGCCGATGCCGCGCAGCTGCTCCAGCATCGCCATGGTGGCGCGGGCGTCGTCCATCAAGGTGCCCTCGGTCAGCTCCAGCTCCAGCAGGCGCGGTTCCAGGCCGCTGTCGCCCAGCGCGGAGAGTACGATCTGGGTCAGGTTCTCGTCCTTGAACTGGCGCGCCGACAGGTTCACCGCCATGCGGATGGCGCGCCGGCAGGTCTGCTGCCAGGCCTTGGCCTGGGTGCAGGCGGTGCGCAGCACCCATTCGCCGATCGGTACGATCAGTCCGGTTTCCTCGGCCAGCGGGATGAAGTCGTTGGGCGGTATCACGCCGTGCTCGGGGTGGCGCCAGCGCACCAGCGCCTCGACGCCGACGATCTGCGAGCTGGGCACGTCGATCTGCGGCTGGTACAGCAGGTACAGCTCGTTGTTCTGCAGCGCCTTGCGCAAGCCCACTTCCAGCTTGACGTGGCTCATGATCTGCATGGTCAGCGAGGAACTGTAAAGTTTGGCGTTATTCTTGCCGCAGTTCTTGGCGTGGTACATCGCCGTGTCGGCATATTTGAGCAGCGATTCGCTGTCCTGGCCGTCTTCCGGGTAGAGCGAGATGCCGATGCTGGCGGTGACGAAGATCTCGTTGCCGTCCAGCTGGAACGGGCGCCGCATGGCGTCCTTCACGCGCTGCGCCACGGCCAGCGCGTCTTCCACCCGGTCCAGGTCGGGGATCAGTATCGTGAACTCGTCGCCGCCCAGCCGCGCCAGGTGATTGCCGCTCGCCATGTGGCTGACCACGTCGCTCGGGCGGATGGTGTCGCGCAGCCGCTCGGACACGGTTTGCAGCAGCAGGTCGCCCACGTTGTGGCCCAGCGTGTCGTTGATGCGCTTGAAGGAATCGAGGTCCATGAACAGCACGGCGAATTTCTTGCCGGCCTGGCGCGAGTGCGCCAGTTCGCGTTCCAGCAACTCCAGGAAGGCTTGCCGGTTCGGGATGCCGGTCAGGCTGTCGCAATAGGCCAGGCGGCGGATCTGTTCTTCGGCGCGCTTGCGTTCGCTGATGTCGCGCACCAGGCCCAGCACGTCGCCGGCGCCGGTGCTCACCAGGCGCGCCTCGAAATGGCGCAGTTGCAGGCCCAGCTGCAATTCGTAGTCGAAGGAGCGGATCTGCTGCGAGGCCAGCACGGCCTGGGCCTGCTCCAGCAAGTGGCCGGCGATATGCTGCGGCAGCACCTGGCTGACGTGGCGGCCCACGCACTGCTCCAGCGGGAAGGCGTTGCCGGCCTCGTGGCCCTGTTCGTAGTCGAGGTAGTAGCCGTCCCGGTTCAGGCGGAAGAAGGTGTCCGGGATGGCGGCCAGCACGGCGCGGTTCTGGGCGTCGGCCACGCGCAGGCGGGCGATGGCGTCGCTGGCGCGCAGCACGTACAGCACGCGGTGGCCGAGGATGGGCCAGTTGATGGGCTTGGAGACGAAGTCGGTGGCGCCCACTTCGTATGCCTGGGTCACGGCTTCCAGGTCGTCGCCGCCGGTGACCATGATGATGGGCACGGTGGCGGCCGATTCGATGGCGTGCAGCGCGCGGATTGCGCGGCACACCGCGAAGCCGTCCATGTCGGGCATGTCCACGTCCAGCAGCACCAGGTCGGGCGGCTGGCGCTGGAAGCTGGCGATGGCAGCCGGCCCGTCGGCGGCTTCCACGGCGTCCAGGCCCACCTGGGTCAGCATTTCCAGCATCAGCAGGCGCATCACTGGATCGTCGTCGGCCACCAGCACGGTGCCGCGTTTGGGGGAGGGATGGGCTGCCATGTCATGCTTCCTTCTCTAGGATGGCGCGGAGCGATTGCCGCACTGCGTCGAATTCCCGCTCCATGCCGGAGAGCAGGGGCAGGGCGCCATCGGGGAGGCCGGCGCTGGCCAGGTGTTCAAGTTCCTTGCACAACGCCGCCAGGGCGTCGGCCCCGACGTTGGCGCTGCTCGATTTCAGGCTGTGGGCGGTGCGGCGCAGGAGCTCGGCGCTGCCCTCGGATATGTCCCCGGCGCCATCCGCGCCCGCTTGCAGCGCCACGCGCAGTGCCGCCAGGTGGCGCGGCGTGTCGGCCAGGAAGGCTTGCAGCACGCGCTGGAGCAACGCGCCGCCCTGGCCGGGGCGCAGGGCGCGGATATAGTCCAGCGCTTGCGCATTGATGGTTGCCGGCGCCGCTGCCGCGGCGGCGCCGGCCGGATCGCCAGCCAGCATAGGGGTACCGGGCTCCTCGCCGTCGCCGTCGCCGGCGTGGCTGGCGGCGTCGCGCGCCAGCGTGGCGGCCAGGGGCAGGGCGATCCAATGCGCCAGGGTGGCGCCAAGGCCTTGCTGCGTGAAGGGCTTGCTCAGGTAGTCGTCCATGCCGGCCGCCAGGCAGGTTTCGCGGTCGCCCGGCATGGCGTTGGCGGTGATGGCCACCACCGGCAGGTGCTGCGCCGCGCCGCGCTGCTGCTCGCGGCGGCGGATCTCGGCCGTGGCCGCCATGCCGTCCATCACCGGCATCTGGCAGTCCATCAGCACCAGGTCGAACTGGTTTTCACGCACCGCGTCGAGCGCTTCGGCGCCGTTGGTCGCCAGGCTGACGTCCAGGCCCAGCTCGTGCAGCATGGCCGATGCCACTTCCACGTTGACCGGGTTGTCTTCCGCCAGCAGGACCCGGTTGCGCTGCCGCGCGCGCGGCCTGCCGGCGCCGGGCGCGGGGGACAGCGGCGCGGCAGGGGGGGCGGCGGACGCGGCCGCGGCAGCAGTGCGGCGCGCGGCCTGCGCCGTGACGCCAGCCGTGGGCGCCGGCCCGGCCGACCGGCCCGCCTGGCTGGCGCTGCCGCCCGCGCTGCTGCCGCCGCGCGCAGGCGACACGATGCAGTCGTACAGGTCGCAGGCGCGGGGCGGCTTGATGAGCTGGAACGCCACGCCCGCCTCGCGCCGCTGGCGCGTGTCGGCCGCGTTGCGCTCGTCGCTCAGCAGCAGCAGGCGCACGGCGGCGATGGCCGGATCGGCCTTGATCTCGGCCGCCAGCATCAGGCCGCTGCCCAGGCGCTGGTCCATGTCCAGCAGCGCCACGTCGTACGGGTGGCCGCGCGCAGCCGCCTCGTGCAGCATGCGCAGCGCCGCCTCCGCGCCGGCGGCGCTGTCGCAGTGCAGCTGCCAGCGCGCCAGCTGGCGTTCCAGCAGCATCCGGCGCTCGCTGTGATGATCGACGATCAAGGCCCGCATCCCCAAAGTCAAGTTGTGCTCGAACGACGCATCGTCTGCCTCGACGCGGCGCTTGTCGAACTGTACGGCGAACCAAAAGATCGAGCCTTGCGTTAGAGCATGGTCAACGCCGATAGTGCCGCCCATCAGTTCCACCAGTTGTTTGGAGATCGCCAGTCCCAGGCCGGTACCGCCGTGCTTGCGGGTGGTCGATCCGTCCGCTTGCGAGAAGGAATCGAAAATGCGGGCGCGCGC
>NZ_BAAKJE010000193.1:0-20758 GCF_059704565.1 Massilia sp. NBRC 108631 | reverse complement strand
CGCCGGCCCCGACCCCCGGCGGCGCTGGCCGCTCCCGCCGCGGGAGTGGCCAGCGCCGCATGCCGCATGCCGCCTGCCTCTCCCGCCGTTTGATTAACAGAACGGCACTCCCATTTCCGGCATAACCACAGTAAAATGCTTGAGCCTTTGGCAAATCCTGGCCGATGGGCCGCCAAGCCGACTCCTTTACTGATCGTTTTATGTCCAAAAGCTCGTTCCAAAAGCCCATCGAAATCAAGATTTCCACTGTAGTCGCTGTTTCCGCCATCCTGTACACCTCGGATGGCGTCGCACTCGACGCTGCGCTCAACGAAATGACCGGCGGCACGCCCGATTTCTTCGAGGGCGACCTGGCCGTGATCGACGTCGGCTCGCTGGCGCCCGGCTGCGAACGCATCGACTGGGCAAGCACTATTGCCCTCCTGAAAAAATACCGCTTGAACCCGGTGGCAGTCCGCAATGCCGCGCCGGACATGGTGGACGAGATCGTGGCCCACGGCCTGTCGCTGGACAGCGGCAAGCGCGACGAGCCGGCCCCGGCCAAGCCGCCCCGGCCGGCCAAGGTGGAAGCCCCGGTGCCGACCCCGACTGCGGCATCCGGCACCGCCGCGCCCACCCTGGCGCCCGGCAACGCCCCCGCCGGCACCATGATCATCGACACCCCGGTACGCGCCGGCCAGCGCATCTACGCGCGCGGCGGCGACCTGATCGTCACGGCCGTGGTCAACAACGGCGCCGAGATCATTGCCGACGGCAGCATACATGTTTACAACACCCTCAACGGCCGCGCGCTGGCGGGCGCTTCCGGCAATGCCGAGGCGCGCATCTTCGCTATGTCGATGTCGCCGGAGTTGGTGTCGATTGCCGGCGTGTACAGCACTTTTGAAGACGGTTTCCCCGCCGAGCACGCACGCAAGCCGACACAAATCAGCCTGGTGGGGGACCGAATCGATATACTATCTGTCAATTCACCTACTCGCGCTTAAAGCATCAGCTTTGTAAAGGACTCTTTCGTGGCAAGAATTATCGTTGTAACGTCCGGTAAGGGCGGTGTCGGCAAGACCACTTCCAGCGCCAGCTTCTCTTCCGGCCTGGCCCTGCGCGGACACAAAACCGTGGTGATCGACTTCGACGTCGGCCTGCGTAACCTGGACCTGATCATGGGCTGCGAACGCCGCGTGGTGTACGACCTGATCAACGTCATCAACAAAGAAGCGTCGCTGACCCAGGCGCTGATCAAGGACAAGCACTGCGACAACCTGTTCATCCTGCCCGCTTCGCAGACGCGCGACAAGGACGCGCTGTCGGAAGAAGGCGTGGAAGCGGTACTGCACGAGCTGATCAACATGGGCTTCGAATACATCATCTGCGATTCGCCGGCCGGCATCGAGCACGGCGCGCTGATGGCGCTGACCTTCGCCGACGAGGCGCTGGTGGTGACCAATCCGGAGGTGTCGTCGGTGCGCGACTCGGACCGCATCCTCGGCATCATCCAGGCCAAGTCGCGCCGCGCGCAATCGGGCGGCGAGCCGGTCAAGGAACACCTGCTGATCACCCGCTACTCGCCCAAGCGCGTGGAAGCGGACGAAATGCTGTCTTACCAGGACGTGCAGGAAATCCTGCGCATTCCGCTGATCGGCATCATTCCGGAATCGGAATCGGTGCTGCACGCGTCGAACCAGGGGAATCCGGCCATCCATTTCAAGGGCACCGACGTGGCCGACGCCTACGAAGATGTGGTGTCGCGCTTCCTTGGCCAGGACCTGCCGCTGCGCTTTACGACCTACGAAAAGCCCGGCCTGCTGCAGCGTATTTTCGGAGGGAAGTGATATGGCCCTGCTGTCCTTCCTGTTCCCGTCCAAGCCCAAGACGGCCACTGCCGCCAAGGAACGCTTGCAAATCATCATCGCGCGCGAACGCAATGGCCGCGCCGGTCCGGATTTCCTGCCCGCCCTGCATAAGGAACTGATCGAAGTGATCTCCAAGTACACCAAGGTGAACGCGGACGACATCAAGATTTCGCTGGACCGCCAGGGCAACCTGGAGGTGCTGGATGTGAACGTGGTGCTGCCGGACGCGTAATAATCCAGCGCAAATTCAGAGAGGCGCGGCCTGCTGCTGCGCCAGCATCACTTCCTGCGCCACCTTGGCGCAGGCTTCCACGTGCTGGTAGCCGATCTGGCGGAAGGCGAAAAAGCCGATCGCCGCCGCCGTGGCCTGGCCGGCCAGCGGCACGAAACGGGTCGCCTGCCTGGCGATCAAACCGGCGCCGGCCCGCTGCAGCAGCCGCAGCACCACTTCCCTGGTCACGTACTTGCCCACCATGGTGCCGCCCACGTTGACGGCCGCCTGGTAGGCCAGCAGCCGGAAACGCGGCTGCAAACGCCCCACCTGTTCCGGCGTCAGGCCGAACTCACGGTTGACGTCCTCGATCAGCTCGGAAAACAGGCGCAGGTCGGACACCACGTCCAGGCCCGGGATCGGTACCGCCGAGATCCCGGCCGACACCGCCGCGCGCCGCTGCACCAGGCGCCGGCAGCGCGCGCGCACTTCTTCCAGCTCCCGGTCGGAGGCTGGAATCAATGTCCATTTGGCATCTTTTTTCGTAAACATAGTGACTTTTCGTGTTACGCAATTGTACCAAAGGACATTGAAAAGCCCGTTTTTACCGTGTACCGTGTAATCATACGACGAGTTTGCATAAGAACATCAGTGATTCCTATTGGAAAAATCCCGTGGAAATCATCAATTTATGAAGTAATTAACACTCTGTCGCAAAAGCATGACTATAATTTAACTAACGGCAGCTGCACTGCCGGCTTCGACCCGCCCTATCATCATGAGAATCGTAGTTCTAGACAATGACCGTAGCCAAGCCGACGTGATCTGCCAGGTGCTGACCTCGGCCGGTCATATCTGCCATGGCTTCCAGACCGGCAAGGACCTGCTCGGCCACTTGCGCAAGGACAGCTACGATATGCTGATCCTGGACTGGCAGGTGGCCGACATGGGCGGCGCCGAAGTGGTGCGCCGCGCCCGCGAAAAAATGCCGGAACAGGCACCCGTGCTGTTCCTCACCACCGCCTCCGGCGAGGATGACATCGTGGCCGGCCTGGCCGCCGGCAGCGACGACTATATGATCAAGCCGCTGCGCCGCAGCGAACTGGTGGCGCGCGTGCAAGCGCTGCTGCGCCGCGCCTATCCCACCCAGAACGGCGCCGAACAGCTGCAATTCGGCCAGTACGTCTTCGAAACCCGTCCGGGCCGCCTGCTGATGGACGGCGCCGTGCTGGACGTGACGCACAAGGAGTTCTACCTGGCGCTGCTGTTTTTCCGCAACATCGGCCGGCCGCTGTCGCGCGCCTACATCCACGAGGCGGTCTGGATACGGGAAACCGCCGTACCGTCGCGCACCATGGACACCCACGTCTCGCGGGTGCGCAACAAGCTGCAGCTGAAGCCGGAAAACGGCTTCCGCCTGGTGCCGGTGTACAGCTACGGTTACCGCCTGGAAAAGCTCGGCGCCTAATGCCGCCGGCCGCCGCATAGGGGCTATACGGCCCGGGCTGCCGGTCAGGCTGGACACATCACGGTATAATGACCGGTAACGTTCCTATCCCGTCCGCACACTGTCTAAAATGCAACTGCTTGCCGTCGGCCTCAACCACACCACCGCTCCAGTGTCGCTGCGCGAACAACTGGCGTTCGCCCCTGAGCAATTGGGCCAGGCGGTGACGGCTGCGCGCGCGTGGTTCGAGCGCATCGACCCGGTGGGCAGCGACGAAGCAGCCATCCTGTCCACCTGCAACCGCACCGAGCTGTACGCGGCCAGCCACGTGGCCAATCCGCTCGACGCGGGCGGCCACTTCCTGGCCGACTTCCACCAGCTCAATTACAGCGAACTGCGGCCGCATCTGTACATGCTGCCCCAGCACCAGGCGGTGCGCCACACCTTCCGCGTGGCCTCCGGGCTGGACTCGATGGTGCTGGGCGAAACCCAGATCCTGGGCCAGATCAAGGACGCCATCCGCACCGCCGAAGAAGCCGGCGGCCTGGGCACCTATCTGCACCAGCTGTTCCAGCGCAGCTTCTCGGTGGCCAAGGAAGTGCGCAGCACCACCGAGATCGGCGCCCACAGCGTGTCCATGGCGGCCGCCGCCGTGCGCCTGTCGCAGCGCATCTTCGACAAGATCTCCGAGCAGAACGTGCTGTTCATCGGCGCCGGCGAAATGATCGAGCTGTGCGCCACGCACTTTGCGGCGCAGAATCCGAAAAGCATCACCATCGCCAACCGCACCATGGAGCGCGGCGAGCAGCTGGCGCACCGCTTCGGCGCCAAGGCCATGCGCCTGGCCGACCTGCAGGACCGCCTGCAGCACTACGACATCGTGATTTCCTGCACCGCCTCCTCGCTGCCGCTGATCGGCCTGGGCATGGTGGAGCGGGCCATCAAGGCGCGCCGCCACAAACCCATGTTCATGGTCGACCTGGCCGTGCCGCGCGACATCGAGCCCGAAGTGGGCCGCTTGAGCGACGTGTTCCTGTACACCGTGGACGACCTCGGCAAAGTAGTGCAAACCGGCATGGAAAACCGCCAGGCGGCGGTGGCGCAGGCCGAAGCCATCATTGAAACCCGGGTGCAGTCCTTCATGCACTGGGTGGACGACCGCGCCGTGGTGCCGGTGATCCAGACCCTGCAGGAAAGCGGCGAAGCGATGCGCCAGGCGGAACTGGAACGGGCGCGCAAGATGCTGGCCAAGGGCGAGGACATCGACGCGGTGCTGGAAGCCCTGTCCAAGGGCCTGACGGCCAAATTCATGCACGGGCCGCAGCAGGCGCTGCACCGGGCCCAGGGCGACGAGCGCGCCCAGCTGGCCACCCTGCTGCCCCAGATGTTCCGCGGCCGCCGTTAGCGCTGCCCGCACCCGGCGTCCGCGCCACCTTCCGTTTAGCCGGCGCCGTGCGCGCCACTCCATCCAATACCCGTATTAAAGAGCACCCATGAAACCATCGATGCTGGCCAAGCTGGACCAATTGGCAAACCGACTCGCCGAACTGGACGAACTGCTGATGTCCGAAGGCGCCACCGCCAACATGGACAGCTACCGCAAAATGACGCGCGAGCACGCCGAACTCGGCCCGCTGGTGGCGCTGTACAAGGAATACCAGGGCGCGCTGGGCGACATCGCCGAGGCGCAGGCCATGCTGGCCGATCCGGAAATGAAGGAATTCGCGCAGGAAGAAATCGAGGCGGGCAAAGAGCGCCTGGCCGCGCTGGAACTGGCGCTGCAGAAAATGCTGCTGCCCAAGGATGCCAACGACGAGCGCAACATCTTCCTGGAAATCCGCGCCGGCACCGGCGGCGACGAGTCGGCCCTGTTCGCCGGCGACCTGCTGCGCATGTACACCCGCTTCGCCGAGCGCAACCGCTGGCAGGTGGAGATGGTGTCCGAATCGCCGTCCGACCTGGGCGGCTACCGCGAGGTGATCGTGCGCCTGGTGGGCAACGGCGTGTACTCGAAACTGAAATTCGAGTCCGGCGGCCACCGCGTGCAGCGCGTGCCGGCCACCGAGACCCAGGGCCGCATCCACACCTCGGCCTGCACCGTGGCGGTGATGCCGGAAGCGGACGAAGTGGAGGACGTGCACATCAACCCGGCCGACCTGCGCATCGACACGTTCCGCGCCTCGGGCGCGGGCGGCCAGCACATCAACAAGACCGACTCGGCCGTGCGCCTGACCCACTTGCCCACCGGGATCGTGGTGGAGTGCCAGGACGACCGCTCGCAGCACAAGAACAAGGCGCAGGCGCTGAAGGTGCTGGCGGCGCGCATCAAGGACGTGCAGCTGCGCGAGCAGCAGTCGAAGGAGGCGGCCACCCGCAAGAGCCTGATCGGCTCGGGCGACCGCAGCGAACGCATCCGCACCTACAACTATCCGCAGGGCCGCATGACGGACCACCGCATCAACCTCACCTTGTACAAGCTGGACTTCATCATGGACGGCGACCTGGCTGAGCTGACCAACGCGCTGGCCGCCGAACACCAGGCCGAGCTGCTGGCCGCGCTGGGCGATTGATCGCGGATTGACCTTGATTAATTGAGGCTTAAGGCGCGGGCGCGCCGGTTTGTGCGAGAATTGGCCCGCCTATAATCTTTCCATTGTCATGATGAATCCACGTTCCCTGCTCCTGTCCATCGCCCTCGCCTGTTTCGGCCTGATCGGCGTCGCCCTGTATCTGCAGCACGTGGTGGATCTGCTGCCCTGCCCGCTGTGCGTGATCCAGCGCTACCTGTTCCTGCTGATCGGCTTCGCCTGCCTGGCCGGCTACTTCATGAAGCACACCGCCATCGGCACCGGCATCGGCCTGCTGGGCGCGCTGGGCGGCCTGGGCGTGGCCGGCAAGCACCTGTACGTGCTGGCACACCCCGGCTTGTCCTGCGGTATCGATCCGATGGAAACCATGCTCAACAAGATTCCCACCGCCACCTACCTGCCCTTCCTGTTCGAAGCGGACGGCCTGTGCGAGAACGCCACCGACGGCATCCTGGGCATGTCGATTCCGCAGTGGGCCTTCGTCTGGTTCGGCCTGTTTGCCGTGGCGCTGGGCTGGTCCCTGCTGCGCCGCCGGGCGCGATGATCGCAGCCGGCACCACCGTCGCCGCGCTGCAGGCGCAAACCGGCTACCCGGAACGCCTGGACCCGCTGGATAACCGCATCCTGGTCTGCCATGCGCTGGGCCTCACGCGCGTGGGCCTGATCACCCAGTCCGAACGCGTCATCACCGAAGACGAAGCGGCGCGCCTGTCCGCGCTGCTGCAGCGCCGCCTGGACGGCGAGCCGATCGCCTACATCGTCGGCCAGCGCGAATTCTTCGGCCTGCCGTTCAACGTCAGCCCGGCCGTGCTGATTCCGCGCCCGGACACCGAGCTGCTGGTGGAGCTGGCCATCGAGCGCCTGCCGCCGTCCGGCCGCGTGCTGGACATGGGCACCGGCAGCGGCGCCATCGCCGTGGCGCTGGCCCACGCCCGGCGCGACGCGGCCGTCACCGCGCTCGACGTCAGCCCAGCCGCGCTGGAGGTAGCGCGCGGCAACGCCGCCCTGAACCAGGCCGCCGTGCGCTTCCTGGAAAGCGACTGGTACAGCGCCGCCGCCGGCGAACGCTTCGACCTGATCGTCTCCAATCCCCCCTACATCGCCAGCGGCGACCGCCACCTGTCCGAGGGCGATTTGCGCTTCGAACCGAGCGGCGCGCTGACCGACCACGCGGACGGCCTGAGCGCGCTGCGCACCATCGCCGCCGGCGCCCCGCAGCATCTGGCGCCGGGCTGCTGGCTGCTGATGGAACACGGCTACGACCAGGCTGAGTCCGTGCGCGCCCTGCTGGCCGCGCAGGGGTACACTGAGGTGCAAAGCTGGCGCGACCTGGCGGGCATCGAACGCGTCACCGGCGGGGTCGTCGGCGCAGTTTGTTAATATAGCAATCCGAGCTTTTTGGACCATCTCCGACGCAGTTGGCGGATTTCGGTTAATCTCGCACCAATCTTAGTTGCTGCACCAGAAAGGAAGCTCAAATTGTCCAACCTATTGACGCGCCGCCTGGCCATCCTGGCCGATGAAAAGCACCGCGCGGTGCTGGGCGGCGGCTTGCGCGGCATTGAACGAGAAACCCTGCGCGTGGACCCCACCGGCCACCTGGCGGCAACCCCGCACCCGGCGGCCCTGGGCTCGGCGCTGACACATCCTGAAATCACCACCGATTACGCGGAAACCCTGCTGGAGTTCATCACCCCGGCCGAGCACGACATCGCCATCACGCTGGACAAGCTGGACGCCATCCACCGCTTCAGCTACACCAAGCTGGGCAGCGAAATGCTGTGGAGCCAATCCATGCCCTGCCAACTGCCGGCCGAGGAAGACATCGAGATCGCCTGGTACGGCAAATCCAATATGGGCATGCTCAAGCATGTGTACCGGCGCGGCCTGGCGCTGCGCTACGGCAAGGCCATGCAATGCATCGCGGGCATCCACTACAACTACTCGCTGGACGAGCGGCTGTGGCGCCTGCTGGACGAGAGCGAGAACACGGAACGCAAGCAGTCGGCCAAGGCCTATCAGTCGGAAAGCTACTTCGCCACCATCCGCAATTTCCGCCGCTACAGCTGGCTGCTGATGTACTTGTTCGGCGCCTCGCCGGCGCTGTCGTCGAGCTTCCTGCGCGGCCGTCCGCACAAGCTCGAGCAGCTGTCGGACGACACCCTCTACCTGCCCTACGCCACCAGCCTGCGCATGAGCGACCTGGGCTACCAGAACGACGCCCAGTCCGGCCTCAGCCCGCACGAGAACTGCCTGGACAGCTACGTCGCCACGCTCACCAAGGCGGTGAACCAGCCGTACGCGCCGTACGCCGAAATCGGCACCAAGAAGGACGGCGAATGGGTGCAGCTGTCCACCAATGTGATCCAGATCGAGAACGAGTACTACTCGACGATACGCCCCAAGCGCGTCATCCGCAGCGGCGAACGCCCGATCCAGGCGCTGTGCTCGCGCGGCGTGCAGTACATCGAAGTGCGCTGCATGGACGTGGACCCGTTCGAGCCGATCGGCATCAGCCTGCAAACCGGCCGCTTCCTGGACGCCTTCCTGCTGTTCTGCGCGCTGGAGGCAAGCCCGGTGATCTCCGAAGAGCAGGGCCGCATCTACACCGAAAATTTTGCGCGCACCGTCAAGGAAGGCCGCCGCCCGGGCCTGACCTTGCAAAACAACGGCGCCGAAGTGGCACTGCCGGTGTGGGGCCGCGAACTGCTGGAGCGCATCCGCCCGGTGGCCGAGTTGCTCGACCGCCAGCGCGGCGACAGCGCGCACGCCGATGCGATGGCGGTGCAAGCGGCCAAGCTGGATGATCCGGACCGCACGCCGTCGGCCCACGTGCTGCGCGAACTGCGCGCCAACGGCGGCTCCTTCGCCGCCTTCGGCCTGCGGCAGAGCGAGCGCCACGCGGCCTACTTCCGCAGCCATCCGCCCACCGCCGAGGAAAACGCCTACTTCGAAGCGCAGGCCGCCGCCTCGCTGGCGGAGCAAGCCGGGATGGAAGCGGCCAACACCGGCAGCTTCGACGATTTCGTGGCGGCCTACCGCAACAGCAATCTGTGCAAGAACGTCGGTTGAGCGCAGGCTAGCACCGTGCTCACCTTCTACAACGAGCAGCACGGCCAGCACCACGGGCGCTTTGAAATCTTCCGCGGCGAGATGGTGCCCTGCTTCGAGAAACCGGAGCGGGCCGACTCCGTGCTGGCCGAGCTGGGCCGGCGCGGCCTGGGCCAGATCGTCACGCCGCACGGCGTGCCGCTGATGACGCTGGAACGCGTGCACACGCCGCGCTACCTGCACTTCCTGCGCGGCGCCTGGAACGCATGGCTGGCGCTCGATCCGGCCAACGCCGGCAAGGACGCCTTCCCCGCCGTGTGGCCGGTGCGCTCGCTGCGCTCGGACGTTGAGCCCGACAATTTCTGCGCCAAGCTGGGCCTGTACTCGATGGACAGCGGCACGCCCATCACGGCCGGCACCTGGACCGCCGCCAAGACCGGCGCCGACTGCGCGGTCAACGCGGCGCATGCGCTGCGCCTGGGCGAGCGCAGCACTTTCGCCTTGACGCGCCCGCCGGGCCACCACGCCGGGGCCGATTTCTACGGCGGCTACTGCTTCCTGAACAACGCCGCCCTGGCGGCCCAGCACCTGCTCGACGACGGCGCGCGCAAGGTCGCCATCCTCGACATCGACTACCACCACGGCAACGGCACGCAGAGCATCTTCTACGACCGCAACGACGTGCTGTTCGTTTCCATCCACGCCGACCCGCGCCAGGAGTATCCGTTCTACCTCGGCCACGCCGACGAGACCGGCGCCGGGGCGGGACTGGGCTTCAACGTCAACCTGCCGCTGGCGCATGGCAGCAGCACGCAGGCGTGGTTCGCCGCGCTGGAGACGGCCTGTTTGCGCTTGCAGATGTACGCGCCGGAAGCGCTGGTGGTGTCGCTGGGCGTGGACACCTTCGCCGGCGATCCGCTGTCGCACTTCGCGCTGCAAAGCGCGGACTACCTGCGCATTGGCGAACGCCTGGCATGGCTGGGCGTGCCCACCGCCTTCGTGTTCGAAGGCGGCTACGCGGTCAAGGAACTGGGCGTGAACGTGGTCAACGTGCTGGAAGGGTACGAGACGGCCTTGTAGTTACTGCACGCCCTCGCGGCGGCGCAGCTCTTCCATGTAGTTGTAGATCGTGAAGCGCGATACCTGCAGCGCCGCAGCGGCGCGCTGCACGCCGCCCTTCACGATGAACAGGCCGCGCCGCTGCATCTCGCGCACCGCCTGGATTTTCTCCTCCTTGCTCATCTTCGCCAACTGTACCGCGTCGCCGATAATTTCCCGCATCAGCGCGTCCATCTGCGGTGCCGCCGTTGCCGGTACGAAGGGTTTGGCCTCCGCCTCGGCTTGCCGGAACGGCTGCAGCATCTGCCCCAGCCAGGCATGCGTGGCCTGGAACACCGACACGTCCGCATTCAGGCACAGGGTTGCGAAGGGCACGCCGCTGGCGTCACGGAAAATCGCCGAGGCCGATTTGAGCGTGCGGCCGTCCGCCGTCACCGTGGTGTAGTCGTCCACCACGCTGTGCACCGCGCCCCTGGTGGAGATCACCCGCGTGGCGGCGGCAAAGCCCTTGTCGCCGTGCGGCCCCTCCAGCACCGAGCTGCCGACGGCGCGCCCCGAGATGTGGCCGTTGGCGATAGCCACCACCGAGTTCTGCGGGCGGCTCACGTCGTGCAGCACCACTTCCAGGTGCGTGCCCGCCATGGCCGCCAGCATGGGCACCACGGGGCGCAGGGCATTGATGACGGCGTCCCGTTCGGCCTGGATTGCGGGGGAGGGTTTGATTTTCATGGCGCAGAGATTCAACAAAGTGTTGAAGTATTCTAACCGAACCATCATTTTCAACATAATGTTTACCGCGCGAGGCACACCCGTGCCTATAATTTCCGCATGAAACGCAGACACTACAAAAAACTTGCCAGCGCCATGGCCGTGGCGCTGCCAGGCCTGGCCTACAGTGCCGCCCCCGTGCCGCAATTGGGCTACTACAATGAAGGCAACCCCGCTTCGCGGCCGTTCACGCTGGCGGTGCGGGCGGGCGACTACATCCACCTGTCCGGCCAGATGGGCACCGACGCCAACGGCCTGGTGCCGGGCGGCTTCGAAGCCCAGGCGCGCAAGACGATGGACAATATCCAGGACATCCTCAAGGGCATGAACCTGAGCATGGACCACATCGTCAAATGCACGGTGATGATCGCGGACATGGGCAAGTGGGGCGACTTCAACAAGATCTACGTGGACTACTTTACACCCGGCCGTCTGCCGGCTCGCAGCGCCTTCGGCGTAAACGCCCTGGCGCTGGGCGGCCAGATCGAGGTTGAATGTCTGGCCTACGCGCCGCCGGCGCCGGCGCACAAGCGGGGCGCGCGGTGAAGGAAGCGGCCGGCACCCGCCGCGCTTTCCTTCAGCAGGCGGCTGCGCTCGGCTTTGGCGCCAGCCTGCCTTCATTGGCAGAAGCGGCCGCAACGGCCGATGCAGCCGATGCCCGCGTGCGCCGTCCCATCATCATCGACGCGCTGGGCGGCATCGACAACCCGAATCGCCCGCAAGCGGATCAGGACGCCCCGAACGCCATCGCCATCGATGCGCGTTCGCTGCAGGACGCCAGGACCGCAGGCCTGAGCGCCTTCAACATGACCATCGGCTTCGTGTTCGGCAAGCACGATCCATACGAACAAAGCGTGCGCGAAGTGGCGGCCTGGGACGCCTTCCTCCGGCGCAACGGCGCGCTGCTGAAAGTGCACGGCGCAGCCGACATCCGCCGCGCGCACGAGCAGGGCCGCACCGGCGTGATCCTCGGCTTCCAGAACGCCGCCATGATGGGCAAGGACGCGCGCCGCGTGGAGACCTTCGCCAACCTCGGCGTGCGCGTGATCCAGCTGACCTACAACGGCCCGAACCAGCTCGGCGACGGCGCCATGGCGCCGGAGAACCGCGGCCTGACGCCGTTCGGCCGCGAAGTGGTGCAGGCGCTGAACCGGCACCGCGTGCTGGTGGACCTGAGCCACAGCGGCGAGCGCATCTGCCTGGACGCCATCGCCGCCTCCAGCCAGCCGGTCGCCATCACGCACACCGGCTGCCGCGCCGTGGCCGACCTGCCGCGCAACAAGACCGACCGCGAACTGCGCATGGTGGCCGACAAGGGCGGTTTCGTCGGCATCTACTTCATGCCCTTCCTCGCCATCGGCCGGCAGCCCATGGCGGCCGACCTGGTGGCGCACCTGGAACACGCCATCAACGTGTGCGGCGAAGACCATGTGGGCATCGGCACGGACGGCAACGTCAGCGGCATCGACGACATGCCGGCCTACATGCGCGGGCTGGAAAAGGAAGTGGCGCAACGGCGCGCCAGCGGCATCGGCGCCACCGGCGAACGCGCCGACATCGTGACCTTCCTGCCCGACCTGCAAGGACCGGATAAGTTCTGGAAACTGGCGGACCTGCTGGCCAAACGCGGCCACAGCGCCAGCCGCATCGACAAAATCCTGGGCCTCAATTTCCTGCGCACCGCCGGCGGCGTGTGGGGCTGATCCACCTTTAGCAAAGCATCCATGCTCCACATCACCCGCATCCTCCGCAAGCCCGTCGCGGCTGCCATCGCCCTGCTGTGCGCAGGCGCCGCCCACGCCGCAGCCACGCAAACCATTTACCGGGGCGCCACGCTGATCGACGGCACCGCCGCCGCGCCGCGCGCCGGCATGGCGATTGTCGTGGAAGGCGAACGCATCAAAGCCATCCTCCCCTCAGCGCAGGTGCCGGCGGACAGCGGCGCCACCGAGTACGACGCGCAAGGCATGTACGTGCTGCCCGGCCTGATCGACTCGCATGTGCACTACGCCACCAACCCGAACCGGCCCTATGCCGAAGCGGAACTGAAGCGCAACCTGTACGGCGGCGTGACCGGCGTGCGCGACATGGCGGGCGATGCGCGCGAACTGGCTTCGCTGTCGCGCGATGCGCTGCTGAACCGCATCCCGTCGCCGGACATCTACTACTCGGCACTGGTGGCCGGCCCCAGCTTCTTCAAAGACCCGCGCACCGTCGCCGCCGCGCAAGGCACGGTGCCGGGACAGGTGCCCTGGCTGTACTCGGTGGACGACAAGACCGACATCGCGCTGGCCATCGCGCAAGCGCGCGGCACCGGCGCCGCCGGCCTGAAAATCTACGCCAACCTGCCGGGCCCGCTGGTGGCGAAGCTGATCAAGGAAGGCAAGCGCCAGGGCTTCCCGGTATGGACGCACCAGCAGGTCTATCCGTCCACGCCGTACGACACGCTGGGCGCCACCTCGGTGTCGCACGCGTGCATGGTGGCGCGCTACGTGCGCGAGGCCGGCAAGGCTGCCTATGGGCACAGCGGCGAGCCATCCTACGCGGGCCTGACGGCGGCCGATCCCGGCATCCGCAAATACATCGCGGCGCTGGCCAAATCCGGCTCGCTGCTGGACGCCACGCTAAGCGTGTACGCGCCCACGGGCACGCCGCGCTGCCGGATCGAACTGGCGGGCGACATCACCCGCGCCGCGCACCGGGCGGGCGTGAAGATCATCGCCGGCACCGACACCGACGGGCAAGGCGACGATCCCTACCCCATCCTGGACCGCGAGCTGGAACGGCTGGTGCAGTACGCGGGGCTGACGCCGAACGAAGCCATCATCGCCGCCACCGCCAACGCCGCCATCGCGGTCGGCAAGCAGCGCGACATCGGCACGCTGGAAGCGGGCAAGTTCGCCAACATGGTGTTCCTGAACAAAGACCCGCTGCAGGACATCGCCAACGTGCGCTCGGTGGTGCTGACCGTGAAACGCGGCCGGCAGTTCGCGCGCAGCGACTACCAGTTCACGCCCATTCCCGAACACAAGGACTGAGCGGGCCGCCGCCGCGCCGTCCTAGCGGTGCAGCTCGCCGGCGCGTTCCGGCTGGTACAGCACGTCCAGCACGGTGAGGTTGAAAGCGGCGCCGTCGGGACGGGTCCAGTCTATGCTGTCGCCGCAGGCCAGGCCGAGCAGCGCGTTGCCCACCGGCGTGAGCACCGAGATGCGCTCGTCGCCGGGCTGCATGTCCCTGGGATAGGCCAGCGTCAGCGTGAACTCCTCGGCGGGCCGGTCGAGCGCGAAGCGCACGCGCGAATTCATGGTGACGACGTCGGGCGGCATGTCCGCCGGCTCCAGCATGTCGGCGCGCGCCAGTTCTTCCAGCAGCGCATGCTGGGCGGCTGATTGCGCCGCAGGCAGCGAATCGATCAGCGCTTCAAGACGTTCCATGTCGATGGACGACACAACGATATTGGGTCTCATGATGTAACTCCACAAATGTCAGGAAAAAGGCAAGGCAGATGGAGAGCGGCCCGGAGGGAGGGAAGACGGTGTCTTCCCGGCGTTCCCGCCGGGCCTCAGGAAAGGCCGGCGAGATCGCGCGCGTGCGCGCGCCAGCCTTCGCCACAATGGGGCGAAACGGCGCAATACGGACGGTTACTCGGCAGGGTCATGAGGAATCAGGTGTCGGGACTGTGCCGAGTATAACCGCTTTACTCAGGAGTTGGCATGCACGGCCATGCCGCGCAGGCGGTCATGGCGCGCCTCAGATCTGCGCGATGCCGCCGTCGACGAACAGCTCGATGCCGTTGATGAAGGTGCTGTCGTCCGACGCCAGGAAGGTTACCGCCTTGGCCACTTCGGCAGGCTGGCCCAGGCGGCCGATCGGCACCAGCGTGGCCAGGTGGCCCAGCAGGCCGGATTGATGCTCTTCCGGCACCAGGCCGGCCAGGCCCGGGGTGTGCACCGGGCCGGGGCTGACGGCGTTGACGCGGATGTTGCGCGGTTTCAGGTCCAGCAGCCAGGTGCGGGCGAAGTTGCGCACGGCGGCCTTGCTGGCGCTGTAGACGCTGAAGTTTTCGGTGCCTTTCACCGAGGTGGTGGAGGCGGTCAGGATCACCGAGCTGCCGTCCTTCAGCAGGCGCAGCGCTTTTTGCACGGTGAACAGCGTGCCTTTAACGTTGGTGTCGAAGATGCGGTCGAAGTGCTCTTCGGTGACGGCGTCCAGCGGCATCATGTCGCCGCCGCCGGCGTTGGCGAACAACACGTCCAGGTGGCCGGAGCGCGCTTCGATGTCGGCGTAGATGCGGTCCAGGTCTTCCAGCCTGGCGACGTCGCCCTGGATGCCGTAGGCGGTGGCGCCGGTGGCGGTGATGGTGGCCACGGCGGCGTCCAGCTCGGCCTGGCGGCGGCCGGTGAGGTAGACGGTGGCGCCCTGCGCCGCGAAGTCCTGTGCCGAAGCCAGGCCGATGCCGGTGGTGCCGCCGGTGACCAGTGCGATTTTGCCTGCCAGTTTCAGTGCGTTGTTCATTTGATGCTCCTTCAAGAGAGTGAATGTGAATGACGACGGAAGTCACTTTACGCCCGCTCCATTGTTGAATAAAGTGTCAATAACAGAATGCTTTATTCCCTTCTGTGAATAATAAGGACAAACTATGGACCAGTTGCAAGCCATCCGGGCCTTCGCCCGCGTGGTGGAAGCGGGCAGCTTCACCAAGGCCGCCGATACGCTCGGCATGCCGAACGCCACGCTGACCAAGGCGGTGCAGGCGCTGGAGGCGCACCTGCGCATCAAGCTGCTGCAGCGCACTACGCGGCGGGTGTCGGTCACGCCCGAGGGCGCGCAGTATTACGAGAAAACGCAGCGGCTCTTGAAGGAGCTGGACGACGTCGACGCCAGCTTCAGCGCGGCGCAGTCGCGCCCGCGCGGCCACCTGCGGGTGGACCTGGGCAGCTCCACCGCCAGCCTGGTGCTGCTGCCGGCGCTGCCGGCCTTTCTGGCGCGCTATCCGGACATCCGCATCGACCTGGGCGTATCGGACAAGCACGTGAACCTGATCGGCGACAACGTCGACTGCGTGATTCGGGGCGGGGAATTGACGGACCTGTCGCTGATCGGGCGCCAGGTGGGCAGCACCTCCTGGGTCACCTGCGCCACGCCGGCCTACCTGCGCGACCACGGCACGCCACGGCATCCGGCGGAACTGGAACAGGGCCACGTGGTGGTGCATTACCTGTCCACCCGCACCGGCCGCGGCATGCCGCTCAATTTCGCCAAACAGGGGGAAAGGCTGGAGATCCTGGGCGAGCGCTCGGTGGGCGTCAACGAGAGCAACGCCCACGTGGCCGCCGGGCTGGCCGGCCTGGGCGTGATGCAGACCTTCCGCCACGCGGCCGCGCCGCACATCGCCAGCGGCGCGCTGGTGCCCATCCTGGACGACTGGCAGCCGGCCCGCTATCCGTTCTACGTGGTGTACCCGTCCAAGCGCTACGTGAGCAGCCGGCTGCGGGTCTTTATCGACTGGACGGCGGACTTGTTCGCAGCGCTGGAGTAAGCCCGGCGCGGTGCGGGCCGGCCTGCCGCAGCCGTCTGCCTGACGCGGGAGCCTACTGCGCGGAGAAGCGCCGGGCCAGGCCCTGCTCGCGAAAGGACTCGGTGACGACGTCGACGAAGGCGCGGGTCTTGGCAGGCAGCAGCTTATGGCTGGCGAAGTACAGCGAGACAGGGCCGGCGTCGGCGTACCAGTCCGGCAGCAGGCGCACCAGTTCGCCGCGCTCGATGTGCTCGACCACGTCGGCCAGCGCCAGCATGGCCACGCCCATGCCCATCAGCGCGGCGGCGCAGATCGCGTCGGGGTCGTTCACCAGCAGCACGGGCCGCAACTCGGCCGCCATCTCCATGCCTTTGCGGTTGCGCATTTCCCATACCCGCACCCGGCGCGTCTGCGGCGAACGCATGGCCACGCCGTCCAGGCCCGCCAGGTCGGCCGGGGTGCGCGGCAGCGGCGTGCCGGCGCGCCGCACGTAATCGGGCGAGGCCACCGCCACCACGTGCGCGCGCGCCAGTTCGCGCGCCACCACGCCCGGCGTGAGCTCGAAGCCGCCGCCGATGGCAACGTCGATGCGCTCGGCGATCAGGTCCACCTGGCGGTTGTCGAAACTGCAGTCCAGCGTGACGGCCGGGTAGCGCCGTGCGTAGGTCTGCAGCAGCGGCAGCAGGTGCAGGCGCCCGAAACGCGGCGGCATCGACAGGGTCAGCACGCCGGCCGGCTCGCCCTTGTTGGCGGTGGCTTCGGCGATGGCGCCCTGGATGCTGTCCAGGCCCCCGCTGACGGCCTGCAGGAAGCGCTCGCCCTCCTCCGTCAGCTTCAACCCGCGCGTACTGCGCTGGAACAGGCGCACGCCCAGGTTGCGCTCCAGCTGCGCCACGTTGCGGCTCACCGCCGCCGGCGTGAGCGCAAGCTGGCGCGCGGCCGCCGAGAAGCTGGCCGACTCCGCGCTGCGCACAAAGGACGCCAGGTTGGACAGGGTTTCCACGCTTCGCCTTTCAAGTATTCGTTGAAACTGATTATAGCCAGTCCCGACTACTGCTGTTGGCTGGCCGGAACCATACTGTGTCCGTCGTCCCCCACTTTTCACCTCAACGGAGCACACCATGACCAGCACCCTGAAACTGCAAGACAAAGTCGCCATCGTCACCGGCGCATCGCGCTCGATCGGCGCCGCCATCGCCAAGCGCCTGGCCGCCGACGGCGCCACCGTCGCCATCACCTACAACGCTTCGCCGGAGAAGGCGCAGGCGGTAGTGGCGTCGATCGAGGCGGCAGGCGGCCGCGCCATCGCCATCCAGGCCGACGCCGGCGCGCCGCAAGCGGTGCGCGAGGCGGTGGCGCAGGTTGCCGCCACATTCGGCAAGATCGACATCCTGGTCAACAACGCCGGCATCAGCGTGCTGGGCGCGCCGGAAGAGATCAAGTTCGAAGACTTCGAGCGCATCCTGGCCGTGAACGTCACCGGCGCCGTGGTGGCCACGCAGGAAGCGCTGCGCCACATGGGCCAGGGCGGCCGCATCATCCACATCGGCAGCTCGATGACCCAATACGCAGCCTTCCCGACCGCCGCGGCCTACACCTTGACCAAGGGCGCGCTGTCCGGCTACACGCGCGGCCTGGTGCGCGACCTGGGCCCGCGCGGCATCACCGTCAACGTTGTCCACCCCGGACCGACCGACAGCGACATGAATCCGGCCGACGGTCCGGTCGCCGACTTCGTCAAGCCTGGCATCGCAGTGGGCCGCTACGGCGTGGGCGACGACATCGCCGGCGCCGTGTCCTACCTGGCCAGCGCGGAAGCGTCCTTCGTCACCGGCCTGGAGATGCTGGTCGACGGCGGCTTCACCGCGTAATCCCCACTGGTTGAAAGGAGCATCATCATGAAAATCGGCATCATCGGCGCCGGTGAGATCGGCTCGGCCATCGCCCGCATCCTGACCCGTGCCGGCATCCCGGCCGCCATCGCCAACAGCCGCGGCCCCGCCTCGCTGGCCGCGTTGACCGACGAACTCGGCCCCACCTTGACCGCCGTCAGCGCCGCCGAGGCGGCACAGGCAGACCTGGTATTCCTGGCCGTCCCCTGGTCCAGGATCCCGGCGGCCGTGGCTGGCCTGGGTCCGTGGACCAAGCGCATCGTGGTCGACACCAGCAACCCGATCGAGGCGCCGCTGTTCCAGCCGGCTGATCTGAACGGCAAGGCGTCCAGCTCGGTGGTGCAGGACCTGGTGCCGGGGGCGCACGTGGTCAAGGCCTTCAACCACCTGCAACCGGGCCTGCTGGCCGCCAGTCCTGCCGCGCAGGGCGGCAAGCGGGTGCTGTTCGTTTCGGGCGACCACGCCGCCTCCAAGCACGCCGTGATGGCGCTGATCCAGCAGCTCGGCTTCGCCGGCATCGACCTGGGCACGCTGGATGGCGGCGGCCGCCTGGCGCAGTTCCCGGGCGGCCCGCTGCCCAGCCTGAACCTGGTGAAGTTCGGCTGACCGCGCGCGGTGCTTTAACTGCGGCTGCGGCTGCGGCGCACGCGCAACGCTTTTACCTGCGCAGGCGGCGCCAGCCCAGCACCACGCCGGTCAGGCTGAGCGCGGCGCCGAGCAGGCACAGTGACACCACCAGCACGTCCCACGCGGGGCGCGCGCGGACGGCGGCGGCAAAGTCCAGCTGGTGCAGGCCGTTGAACAGCCAGCGGTTCCATTTGCTGTTGCTGTCGGCGTACCCGGCCAGCTTGCCCTGCACCGGGTCGGCGTAGAAAGTGGTTGCGCCGGGATCGGCGAACTGCACGCGCAGCACGGGGAAGGCGGCCTGGCTGTGGTGGCTGTAGTAGTAGTGGTCGCCGGCGGTGAGCATGACGGCTTGCCGCACCGGTACGCCGGGCCGCACGGCCTGCACCGCGCGCAGCAGCGCGTCCGCTTTCAGCGCGCCCACCGCTTCGCCGCAGTGCGCGTCGAGCAGCTGGCGCCCGGAGCGTTCCAGCGCGGCCAGGTACAGGTGGCCGCCGACGCGCCGCCATTCGAGTTCCAGCACGCCGGGATAAGTGCGCACCGCGTCCGCCACGGCCACGGTGAGGTCGTCGCGCGCCAGCGGGCCGCCGGCGAAAGCCCGCTTGTCCTGCGCGGTGATGCCGGGCGAGGACAGCCAGCCGAACGGCGTGACGGAGAGCCAGCCGCTGAACAGCCAGGTAAGCGTGAGCGTGCCGAGGGTAAGGCCGAGCCAGTGGTGCCAGGCTTGCCAGCCCTTGTAGGGTGAGCGCGCGCCGCTGGCGTAGCGGCGGCGCAGGCGCAGGCGCTGGATGCCGAGCACCATGCCGGTCATGGCCAGCAACAGCGCCACGGCCGAGGTCCACATCACCACTTGCCGCCACGCTTCGCCATGCTTGCGCAGCGGCATGACGTAGACCCAGTGGATCACCGAACCGGCCCAGTTCCAGGCACGCTCGCTGCGCGTGGTGTCGCGCACCAGCTCACCGGTGCGGCCGGACACGTACAGCACGCTGCCGGCGGTGTCGCCCGCGTCCACGCGGTACAGCGGGCGATGCGCGGCCACGCGGCCGAAAGTCCACTGGTCCAATTCCATCTGCTGCACGGACGGCGAGGATGCGCCGCGCGCACCGGGCGCCATGGCTGGCGCGGCAGCGGCGATGGCCATGGCGTCCGTCATGCGCAGCAGGGCGCCGGTATCGGCCCATACCGAATGCAGGCCGCGCGCGGACTGGAAATGGTAGGCGGGCCGGCCGGCCACGGTGTTCAGGCGCACCGCATCCGGCATGCCGGGCTGCGTGTCTTGCTGCGCGATTGCTTGCCACGCATCCCAGGCGCTGAGCCGCACTTGCGCCGCGTCCAGCGGGGACTGCCAGGCCATGCGTTCCTGCTCGGTGAGCGCAGGGTAAGGCACGTACATCATGACAATGCCGGAGCCGAACCACAGCAGCACCAGCAGGCCGATGACGATGCCCAGCCAGCGGTGCCACAGGTGCAGCTGGCGCTTCCAGTTAACCATGGCCTGGCTGATCAGTAGCGCCACTGCACGGTCAGCTCGGCATGGCGGCGGTCGCCCAGCAAGTACTGGCTGTCGCTGTAGGACGTGCTGGCATACAGCTTGTCGCCCAGGTTGCGCAGGTTCAGCTGCACCAGCACGTTGCGGTTGACGTTCCAGCCCAGCGTGGCGTCCAGCACCGTGTAGGCAGGCAGCGCCTGGGTGTTGCCGTTGTCGATGTAGCGCTTGCCGACGTAGCGCGCGCCGGCGCCGGCGCGC
>NZ_BAAKJE010000192.1:0-229 GCF_059704565.1 Massilia sp. NBRC 108631 | reverse complement strand
TTGCGTAGTGCTAGCGGTCGCAGCGGTGCGGCGGCGGTAGCTCTCGACGTTCAGCTCGAAGATGGTCGAGTGATGCACCAGCCGGTCGACCGCCGCGAGCGTCATTGCCGGCTCAGGGAACACTTCATCCCAGCCGGAAAATGGCTGATTCGCCGTCAACGCCATGCTCTTCCTTTCATAGCGCGCCGCGATCAGCTCGAACAGCACAGACGTCTCTGCCTGGTCGCGC
>NZ_BAAKJE010000191.1:0-24524 GCF_059704565.1 Massilia sp. NBRC 108631 | reverse complement strand
GTTGCGCTGGCGCCAGCGCACGATGAAGGTGTCATGCTGGAAGTGCTCCAGCTCGCCCACCAGGTCCGGCGTTTTCACAAAGCGCATGACCTGCTTCCGGCCTTCGCGCTGGATGGTCACCAGGCCGTACCAGGCATCCTGGTACTCGCCCTCGTACGAGGCCAGCGACAGCGACGGCTGCGACTTGGCCGCCCGCGCGCTGGCGGCCTTGCTCACCTTCGCCAATTCTTCCTTGTGCTTGGCTTGCTCGTCGGCGGCGACAATGCCGATCCAGTCGGTCGCCGGCGCGTCCATGTACTGGTCCAGCAGGCGCCATTGCAGCGCCGCCATCGCGCCGCTGTTCTCGGCGTTGGTGAAGATGGCGATGCCCAGCTTCTCTTCCGGCACCAGCAGCATGCGCGAGTAGAAGCCTTGCAGCGCGCCGCCGTGCAGGGCGACCTTGCGGCCGCGATAGTCGCGCAGCTGGAAGCCCAGGCCGTAGGCGGCGAAGTTCGGCTTGGTGGCGGCCAGCGGCGGCTTCGGCTCGCTGATCTTCATCGGCGTTTGCGCGGTCCACATTTCGGCCAGCTGCTTCTCGCTGAGCAGTTGCTTGCCGTCCGGCGCCTTGCCGCCGTTCAGCAGCATGTTCATCCAGCGCGCGATGTCCTCGGCGCTGGTGTTGACGCCCACCGCGCCGATCGCATTCTCCACCGGCATCGGCTTGACCACGGTGGTGGCCTCGCCCACCTTGCTGTGGGGCGCCGAGTAGTCGGCCGTTTGCACCATGGCGGCCACGCTGGTGGTGGTGCCGTCCATGCCCAGCGGCGCCAGGATGCGCTCGCGCACCGCGTCGCCCCATGGCTTGCCGGCCTTGTCGGCGATGATCTTGCCGGCCACGATGTAGAGCAGGTTGTCGTAGGCATAGCTGTTGCGGAAGCTGGTGGCCGGCTTGATGTAGCGCAGCCGCTCGATGATCTCGTCGCTGGTGAAAGTGGAGGTGGGCCACCACATCAAGTCGCCCGCGCCGAGGCCCAGGCCGCTGCGGTGGGTCAGCAGGTCGCGCACGGTCATGGCGCCGGTGACGTAGGAATCGTACATCTGGAAACCGGGCAGGTGCCTGGTGACGGGGTCGTCCCATTTCAGCTTGCCCTCGTCCACCAGCATGGCCAGTGCGGCGGCGGTGAAGGCCTTGGAGTTGGAGGCCACCTCGAACAGCGTGCGGCCGGTGACCGGCGCCGGATCGCCCAGCTTGCGCACACCGTAGCCCTTGGCGGCGAGCACCTTGCCGTCCTTGACGATGGCAATGGCGATGCCGGGCACGTCGAAGGTTCTCAGGACACGGTTGACGTCGGCGTCCAGGTCGAACGCCGCCGGCGCGGCGGCCGACGCTGCTGCCGGGACCGGGGAGGCCGGGGCCTCGCCGTGGGCCCATGCCGCGCCGCTGAAGGCGGCGCCGGCGCTGATGGCCAGCGCCAGGGCGGCGGCCGGTTTGCCGAGGCGGATGCGGCTCGAGTTCAAGTTCCGGTTCAACATGGTGCGCACGGCGCTCATTTCTTGTCCCGCAGCTGGTCGACCGCCTTTTGCGTATCCGGGTGGTAGCGCGGGCGCGCCTGCTTGTACAGCGCCAGCGCCCAGTCGCGCTCGGCCGGATTCTTCAGCAGCGCGGTGTACAGCGGCACCACAAATTTCTTGCGGCCCACGCTCATGAGGAAACTGTTGAGCGGCACGCGCACGTCGTAGCCCGCCTTGACGGACGCCAGGTAGAAGCGGAACGCCACTTCATTGTTGCCGCTCCTGGCCAGGCCGAAAGCCTGGTCCAGCTCCTTCAGCTGCGCAGCCGTGGCCTTGCCGTCGATATCGTTCAGGAAGTGCATCCATTCGATGGCGATCCAGTTCTTGGTGGCCAGGCTGGTGGTGGCCAGCTCGCCCGCCAGCCAGGCGTCGCGCTGCGCGTCCAGGCCGGCCAGGCGCGGCGAGGTGACGCGCTTGGCGCTGGCCGGCACGCCGGCGCCGTACAGCCACTCATCCAGCTCGGCCTGCGCCATCACTTCCGGATGCTGGGCCAGCAGGTTTTTTTGCAGGTAGCTCAGGAACTGCTCGGTGGTGGCCGACTGGAAGGCGTGCTGGTCGAACCAGCCGCGCAGGAAAGGATCGAACACGGCGCGGCCGGCGCGCTGCTCCAGCGTGTGCAACAGCCAGGCGCCCTTGGGATAGGCCAGGCCTTCGTCGGTGTAGGTGGCGCTGCCGGTGTCCGGGTCGCGCGTGATCAGCGCCTGCTTCGGCGCCGGGATGTCCTTCAGCGAAGCGAACAGCTCCTCCTGCTCCAGCTGCAGGCCCATCTGCGCCACTTCGGCGCCGTACAGGCTTTCCACGATGCGGGTGGTGACGTAGGTGGTGAAACCCTCGTTGAGCCACCAGTGCTTCCACGACGCGTTGGTGACCAGGTTGCCGGACCAGGAGTGCGCCAGTTCGTGCGCGATCAGGTCGACCAGGCTGCGGTCGCCCGCGATCATTGTGGGCGTGAGGAAGGTCATGCGCGGGTTTTCCATGCCGCCGATGGGGAAGGATGGCGGCAGCACCAGCATGTCGTAACGTCCCCAGCGGTAAGGGCCGTACAGCGACTCGGCCGCGTCGATCATCTTCTCGGTGTCGGCCAGCTCGTAGGCGGCGGCGTCGATGCGGGCCGGCTCGGCGTACACGGCGGTGCGCGGGCCCAGGCTGCGCACTTCGATCTCGCCGATGGCGATGGCCAGCAGGTAGGACGGAATCGGCTGCGGCATCTTGAATTTCCAGCCGCCCTGGCCGGTACCCTGCGGGTCGTTCTCGGCGCTCATCACCACGCGCAGGCCGGACGGCGCATCGACCCGGGCGCTGTAGGTGAAGCGCACGGCGGGCGTGTCCTGCACCGGCGCCCAGGAACGCGCGTCGATGGTTTCGGACTGGCTGAACATGAAGGGGCGCTTGCCGGACATGGTCTGCTGCGGCGTCATCCACTGCAGCGCGGACGCGGTGGGCGCGGTGCGGTAATAGACGCGCACTTTCTGCGGCTGGTTGGCCAGCGCGATGCGCAGCGCCTGGCCCTTCTCGGCGTCCGGCTTGTCCATCATGTAGGAGGCGGCGCTCCAGCGGCCGTTCGGCTGCAGCACCTGCACCTTGGCGATGCTGAGCTGGCGCGTGTCGAGCACCAGCGAGCGGGCCGACTTGTCGAGCCAGTTCAGCGTCAGTTCGGCGTAGCCGCTCAGGGTCTTGTTGCTGAAGTCCGCCTTCAGGTCCAGGTGCAGGTCCGTGGTGCGGACCTGGTCGTAGCGCGCGTAGCTGAGCGGGTCTTGCGCCAGGGCGGTTCCGGCCTGGGCCAGCAGCGCGCACAACAGCAAGCGCAGGGGGGTATGGTTTTGCATAGGCTTCTTTGGTTAAGAAAGGGCGCGGAGCAGAATAGCATACAAGGGCTGGATTTTTCACTCAGCGGGCCAGTCTGATACAATGCGAAAAGAACTTTAGGGAGTAGTCGGCTTCCGGCCCCACCGGAAGAACCTGCGTCAACATAATCGGCCCGCAGGCCGTGGCGCAGGTGGCTGCGGCACGCACACAGTGCGATGCCGCGCAGCTTGGCGAGACTATCGATCGGGGAGCGGCCGCTTTGGGCCGGAGTCGCTCCTGGATCTTTGGTTAACGTCCGGCCCTGAAGACCTCATCACATGGAAGCATTTCTCCTCTCCACCGGCATCGTTGCCCTCGCTGAAATCGGCGATAAAACCCAGCTGCTCGCCTTCTGCCTGGCCGCGCAATTCCGCCGCCCCGTGCCCATTGTGCTGGGAATCTTTACCGCCACGGTGGCCAACCACGCCTTCGCCGGTGCGCTGGGCAGCTGGATCACCGGCCTGATGGGGCCGGACGTGCTGCGCTGGGTGCTGGGCATATCCTTCCTGGCCATGGCGGCGTGGATACTGGTCCCCGACCAGATCGACGAGGACGAGCAGCCCACCGCCAAATACGGCGTGTTCGTGGCCACCGTGATCGCCTTCTTCCTGGCCGAGATGGGCGACAAGACCCAGATCGCCACCGTGGCGCTGGCGGCGCGCTTCGACAGCCTGCTGGCCGTCGTCGCCGGCACCACCTTCGGCATGCTGCTGGCCAATGTGCCGGCGGTCTACCTGGGCAAGAGCGCGGCCGCCAGGATTCCGCTCAAGCTGGTGCACGGCATAGCCGCCGCCCTCTTCGCGGCCATCGGCGTGGCCACCCTGCTCGGCGCCGGCGCCTCGTTCGGCATCTGAGGCGCGGATGCGGCGCCCTACAGCGTCAACGTCGCCGCATGCGGCTGGCCGTCGTCCACCAACTGGATCTCAATGCCGGGCTGCACGGCGCCGTCCACCGTCAGGCCCGGCGCGCCTGCGCGCTGGATCGCGATGGTGTACACGCTGGCGCCGTAGCGGTAGGTCAGCGTGTAGCCCGGCCAGGCGGCCGGAATGCGCGGCGCCAGCGACAGCTTGTCGGCCGTGCGCGTCAGGCCCAGCAGCGACTCCAGGATCAGGCGGTACATCCAGCCTGAGGAACCGGTATACCAGCTCCACCCGCCGCGCCCCACGTGCGGCGACACCGCGTACACGTCGGCCGTCACCACGTAAGGCTCCACCTTGTACACCGCGCTCGATTCCGGCGTGCTGCCGTGCTGCACCGGATTAATCATGCGCATCAGCTCCCAGGCCTTTTCGACGTCGCCCATCTTGGCGAACGCCATCACGGTCCAGATGGCGGCGTGGGTGTACTGGCCGCCGTTCTCGCGCACGCCCGGCACGTAGCCCCGGATGTAGCCGGGATTCAGGTCGGCCTTGTCGAACGGCGGATCGAGCAGCTGGATCAGCCCGAAGTCGCGCCGCACCAGGCGCTGGTCGACCTGCGCCATGGCGCCGTGCACGCGCTCCTTGCTGGCCGCGCCGGACAGGATGCCCCAGCTCTGCGAGATCGAATCGATCTGGCATTCCTCGTTCTCGTGCGAGCCGAGCGGCGTGCCGTCGTCGAAGTAGGCGCGCCGGTACCACTGGCCGTCCCACGCGTTCTGCTCCACGTTGGCCGCCAGCTTGCGGGCCTCCTCGCGGCACTCCGCCGCGAACGCCGCGCCGTCGTGGCGATCGGCCACCTCGGCGAAGCGCTGCAGCACTTCGTACAGGAAGAAGGCCAGCCACACGCTCTCGCCCTTGCCCTCCTCGCCCACCTTGTCCATGCCGTCGTTCCAGTCGCAGGAGCCGATCAGGGGCAGGCCGTGCACGCCGAAGCGCAAGCCGTTGCGGATGGCGCGCACGCAGTGCTCGTACACGCTGCCGGTGACGGCCGAACGGGTCGGCATGTCGTAATAGGAATCCTCTTCCGGCTTGACCGGGCGTCCTTCAAGGAAGTGCACCACCTCGTCCAGCACGCTCTGGTCGCCGGTGGTGGCGACGTAGCGCGCCACGCCCAGCGGCAGCCACAGGTAGTCGTCCGAGCAGTGGGTGCGCACGCCGCGGTCCGACGGCGGATGCCACCAGTGCTGCACGTCGCCTTCCACGAACTGGTGCGCGCAGCACAGCACGATATGGTCGCGCAGCAGCTGCGGTTCGGTGTGCACCATGGCCATCGCGTCCTGCAGCTGGTCGCGGAAGCCGAATGCGCCGCCGGACTGGTAGTAGCCGCTGCGCGCCCACATGCGGCAGGCGATGGTCTGGTACATCAGCCAGCCGTTGGCGATCACGTCCAGCGCTGCTTCCGGCGTGGCGATCTGCACCGCGCCCAGCGTTTTGTGCCAGTGCGCGCGCACCGCTTCCAGCGTATCGCGCGCGGCGGCCCGGCCGCCGTGCTTCTGCACCATGCTGGAGGCGTCGGCATTGCGGCGTCCGCCCAGTCCCAGCAGGAACACGATCTCGCGCTCCTGGCCCGGCAGCAGGTCGAACGGCACCTGGATGGCGGCGCAGCTGTCGAGCGCCGTGCCCACCTTGCCGGACAGGCGCACCCGGTGCAGCGCTTGCGGATCGGCCAGCGTGCCGTTGCGGCCCAGGAACTCGGTGCGGTCGGCCGTCACCGAGCGGGTGGCGGCGTCGGCGTTGAAGAAGGCCACCCGGCCCGAGAACTCGGTGTTGTACGGGTTGCGCGCGAACAGCGCGCCGCTGATCGGATCGAGCTCGGTGATGATGTGCATGCCGGACTTGGAGCGCATGTCGCCCAGCACCCACTCGACATAGCCGGTGGCCGACAGCCTGCGCGGCACCTGCGAGTCGTTGCGCACCTTGAGCACGGTGTAGCGCAGCGGCGCATCGAGCGCCACGTAGGTGGTCAGCTCGGTGGCGATGCCGGCCTCGGTGTGCTCGAACGTGCTGTAGCCGAAGCCGTGGCGGGTGACGTAGTCGCCGCTGCCGCGCGCCGGCAAGGCGGTGGGCGACCAGAAGCGCCCGCTCTGTTCGTCGCGCAGGTAGAACGCCTCGCCGCTGCCGTCGGACACCGGGTCGTTGTGCCACGGCGTGAGGCGGAATTCGTGCGCATTCTCCTGCCAGGTGTAGGCCTGGCCGCTCTCGGAGATGACGCTGCCGAACTGCGGGTTGGCCAGCACGTTGGACCACGGCGCGGGCGTGCGCTGGCCCTCGCTGGTGACGATCACGTATTCGCTGCCGTCGGCCGAGAAGCCGCCGATGCCGTTGGCCAGCTGCAGCCCCTGCGGGCTGTGCAGGTGCGGGCCGGCCTCGTCGTACTCGCCGCGCGGGTCCGCCATCAGCGGCGGCATGCGCAGCGGCGCCGGGCCGGGGCGCTTGAGCTGCTCGGCCAGGGTGCCGCGGTCGTCGCTGATGATGACGCGCGCCACCGATTGCAGCAGGATGCGGTCCTCCGGCGCGATCTGCTCGCCCATGCGCACGAAGATGCCGCCCGGGCGGTCAATGGCCTGGGCGTCGATGCCGGAGGCGATCAGGCCCATGATCTGGTCCTGCAGCGCCTGCCGGTAGCCGGACAGGTCCTCGTACCAGATCACCAGGTCCACCACCAGGCCCTTCAGGCGCCAATAGGCGTGCGCCTGCACCATCTGGCGCGCCAGCTCGATGTTGGCCGGGTCGCGGATCTGCAGCAGCACGATGGGCAGGTCGCCGGAGATGGCGTAGGCCCACAGGCCGGACTGGCCGCGCTGGTTCTTGCTCAGGATGCCGGCGTCGGCGCGCAGCGACGCGTTCGGATAGATCACGTTGTTGGCCAGGCGGCCGTACAGCTGCGCGTCGGTTTCGCTGGCGTTCAGCTGGCGCAGCACCACCTGGCTGTGGGTCCAGGCCAGCTCGAACACGCGGTCGGCCAGGTGGCGGTCCTGGTACTTGTCGATCAGGTGCAGCGCCGACTCGCGCGTGTCGGTCATGCCGGTGACGATATCGACCGTGGCCGATTCGTCCGGCTCCAGCACGATCTGGTAGCGGATCGACACGATAGGGTCCAGCACCGAGCCTTCGGCGCCGCTCAGCGGACCGGGCTCGAGCATGGCGCGCGGCGCGATGGCGGTGTTGCCGCGGCCGATGAAGCGCGCGCGGTCGGTTTCATAGGAAACATTGCTGATGGCCGCGTCGTGCAAGGTCATCAGGTGCAGCATGTAGGGCATGTGCTCTTCCTTGCCGCGCGGGCGGCGCGTGCACAGGATGGCCGTTTCCTGCGGCAGGATTTCGGTCTGCACGAACAGCTTGGAGAAGGCCGGGTGGGCCGCGTCGGCCGGGGCCGGCGCCATCACCACTTCGGCAAAGCTGGTCACCTCGATGGTGCGGCGGCGGTCGGACTTGTTGGTGATGCGGGTGCGCCGCATCTCGATATCGTCCTCCGGCGACACCACGATCTCGGTGTACAGCTCCAGGTCGCGGTCGCTGCGCCGGAACTCGGCCCGCCCTTCCGAGAAGATCACTTCATACTTGCGCGGCTCGGCCAGCGTGGGCTGGTAGGTGGTGGACCAGTAGGTGCCGTCGTCCAGGTCGCGCACATAGCAGAAGTTGCCCCAGTTGTCGCGCGTGCTGTCCTCGCGCCAGCGCGTCACGGACAAGTCCTTCCAGCGGCTGTAGCTGCCGCCGGCGCTGGTCACCATCACGTGGTAGCGGCCGTTCGACAGCAGCTGGGTTTCCGGCACCGGCGCGTTGGGCTGGGTCAGGATGCGCATCGGCAGCGCCTGCTCCTGCGCCACCGTGCGGATGGCGGCCTGCTCGGCGGTGTTGGAGTAGAAGGCGCCGGCCTGCGGGCTGCGCTCCTGCAGCACCAGCAAGGTCGATTGCAGCAGCGGATCGGCCTCGAAGCGGCGCTGCATCGGCCGGTCGTGCAGCAGGTAGCTCAGCGACAGCAGGCCCATGCCCTGGTGGTGCACCATGAAGGAGCGGATCACCGCATGGTTCTGGCCGCGCGGCAGGCGCGCGGCCGTGTAGTCGACCGCCTCGTAGAAGCCATAGCGGCCCATGAAGCCCAGGCCGGCCATTTTCTGCAGGTTGGCGCAGGACGCTTCCGGATGCACCATCAGCCCCATCATGCTGGCGTACGGCGCCACCACCAGGTCGTCGGCCAGGCCGCGCTTCAGGCCCAGGCCCGGCACGCCAAAGGCGCGGTACTGGTAGTTGAGCGCCGCGTCCACCGTGTTGTAGCCGGACTCGGAGATCCCCCACGGCACGCTGCGCTGCTTGCCGTAGTCGATCTGCGCGCCGATCACGGAATTGTAGGTCTGGTCCAGCAAGGTGCTGGGGTAGTTCGGCATCACCAGCAGCGGCATCAGGTACTCGAACATGGAACCGCTCCACGACAGCAGCACCGGCTTCCCGCCCAGCATGCACAGCTGGCGTCCCAGCGCGAACCAGTGCTCCTGCGGCAGCTGGCCCTGGGCGATGGCGACGAAGCTGGCCAGCCGCACTTCGGAAGCGAGCAGGTCGTAATAGCTGGCGTCCAGCCGGCGCTCGGTGACGTTGTAGCCGATGGCCAGCAAATTGGTGGTGGGGTTGAACAGGAAGCCGTATTCCACCTGGGCGAACTCCTGCGCCTGGCGCGCCAGCTGGACCAGCTTGTCGATGCGCTGGCGCGCCTGCGCGGCGCCCTGCGCCACCAGCGAGCCCAGCTGCTGCTGCCGTTCGCGTTCGCCCGGCGCCAGGTCGGCCTGCGCGTAGCCCTGCGCGCCCTGCGGCATGGCGGCCAGCTCGCGCAGCGTGGGGATGCGCAGCAGGTTGGCGTCGAACACTTCGCCCGCCGTCACCCACGGCGCCAGCAGCAGCAGGTCGTCCAGCGCGGCCTTGCACTGCACCGCCAGCGCGGCGGCCCACATCTGCGCGGTGGCCTCGCCCGGCTGATAGGCCGCGCTGGCGGCAGCGGCGCGCTTGAGCCAGGCGTGCAGCTCGATCAGGTTGGCCGGATACAGGGGACGCAGCGGCGCCAGCTCTTTTTGCAGCTGGATCAGCTCGTCCGGCACGTCGACGCCGCCGCCCGGCACCTGGGCCACGGCCTCCATCAGCACCAGGATGGAAGTGCCGATGCCGTCGACCACCTGCGGTGCGACGATGGGCTGGTCGGCCAGTTCCAGCAGCCCTTGCTGCAGGGTGAGCAAGTGGCCCGCCAGGTTGCCGCTGTCGACCGTTGAAATATAGATCGGGTACAGCGGCTTCATGGTCAGCGTGTCGTACCAGTTGTAGAAGTGGCCCTGGTGGCGGTCCAGCCTGGCCATCGCGTCCAGCGTGCCGGCGGTGCGCGCCACCAGCTGCGCGCCGCTGATGTAGCCGAAGTCGTGCGCCGACAGGTTGGCCAGCAGCGCCATGCCCATATTGGTGGGCGAGGTGCGGTGCGCGATGACCTGCACCGGATGCTCCTGCATATTATCGGGCGGCAGCCAGTTGTCCTCGGGGCCGACGAAGGTGTCGAAGTAGGCCCAGGTTTTGCGCGCCAGCATATGCAGGAAGGTGTTCTGCTCGGGGCTGAGCGCGGCCTGCTCGCGGCGCAGCGGCTGGCTGATCCACCACGCCACCACGGGCGCGGCCAGCCAGCCGGCCAGGAACAGCAGCGCGGCGGCGAAGGACTGCGGCCGCCAGGCCAGCAGCGCCACGCCGGCCACCAGCGCCAGCGTGGGCGAGGCCCACATGGTGCGCCAGTAGTCGGCCAGTTCGTTGCCCGAATGCTTGCCCTGCTGGCTAAGCGCCGAGGCGCGCCACTGCAGCATGCGGCGCTTGGACACCGTCATGCGCCACAGGGTGCGGACGATGGCGTCCAGGCCGAAGAAGGATTCATAGGGCAGGAACACCAGTGTCAGCAGCGCGTGCGAGAACTGCATGCCGCTGCGGCGCGCGGTGGCGTTCACATGCTGCGTCCACAGCGTGTCGCGCGGCCTGTGCGCCAGGTCGTACAGCGAGCTGGCCAGCGGCGGCACGAAGATCACCGCCAGCACGGCCAGGGTCCAGAACCACGGGTTGGGCAGCGCGCTCCAGGCCAGCAGCAGCGACAAGGTCAGCACCGGCGCCACCAGGCTGCGGCGCAGGTTGTCGAACAGCTTCCAGCGCGACAGCGCCGACAGCGGATTGCGTTCGCGCTGGCCGCCGCGCAGCGGCACCTTGCCCACCACCCAGGACAGCAGCTGCCAGTCGCCGCGCATCCAGCGCTGGCGGCGGCTGATGTCGTCGCTGTAGCGGGCCGGATACTGTTCGTACAGCTGCGCGTCGCTCAGCAGGCCGGCGCGCAGGTAGCAGCCTTCCAGCAGGTCGTGGCTGAGGATGCGGTTGTCCGGCAGGCGCGCGCCGAGCACGCGCTCGAACACGTCCACGTCGTAGATGCCCTTGCCGATGAAGGAGCCTTCGTAGAACACGTCCTGGTAGACGTCGGACACGGTGCGGGTGTAGGGGTCGATGCCCGGCTCGCCGCCGCACAGCTTCTCGTAGCGCGAGGCCTGCTCGCTGGGCAGGCTGACCGCCACGCGCGGCTGCAGGATGCCGTAGCCTTCGGTGACGCGGTTGCGGCGCGGGTCGATCACGGGGCGGTTCAGCGGGTGCTGCATGGTGGCCACGAACTGGCGCGCGGCGTCGCGCGGCAGCTGGGTGTCGGTGTCGAGCGTGATGACGTACTTGAAGGTTTCCAGGTCGCTGGTGTCGCCCACCACCAGCGCGAAGCGGTCGCGCGCGCCGCCGCGCAGGAAGCGGTTCAGGTCTTCCAGCTTGCCGCGCTTGCGCTCGCGGCCCATCCACGCGTTCTCGGCGGCGTTCCACAGGCGCGGCCGGTGCAGCAGCAGGAAGGGGCCGGCCGGCGCGTTGCCCTGCGGGCCGGCCGTGACTGCCGCGCCGCGCGGCGTGGTGTCGGCGCCGGCCGTATACAGCTCGTTGAGGCGGCGGATTTCCTCCTGCGCCTGCTGCAGCAGCGCGGCGTCGCCCGGCAGCGCTTCTTCCTTGGCGTCGGCAAAGTCGGTCAGCAGGCAGAAGCGCAGATTGATGTCGCGGTTGGCCAGGAAGCGCACTTCCAGCTGTTCGCACAGTTCGGCCACGTTCTCCTTGCTGTAGATCAGCGTGGGCACCACCACCAGCGCGCGCGCGTCGGACGGAATGCCCTGCTTGTAGTCCATGCGCGGCAGGGGGTTGGGCCGCGTCAGCAGGGTGGCGGCCCAGTTCACCAGCGCCAGCGCCAGCTGGCTGCTGCACAGCACGGCAAGCAGAGCCAGCACGGCCAGCTGCCAGCCCTCCACGCCCTGGTTGCCTGCGCGTTCCACCAGCAGGCCGGAAATGACCACCGTGATGGCGGCGATCGCGCCCAGGTAGGAAGTGAGCGGCGAGGCGCGCGTGGTGCGCTGGAGCGACGCCAGCGGCGGCAGGCGCACGCCGGCCTGCCGCTCCAGCATCAGCACGCCGCGCCCCACCAGGTAGTAGCCGATGTGGGCGTGGCGCGGGTCCGCGCCGTCGCGCCGCGCGCTGGCCAGCTGCAGCGCCATCACGGCGATCTCGGACTCGCTGTGCGGCGAGCGCTTGGCCAGCTTCTCGATCACGTGGCGATACTGGTCGCGGGTGGCAAAGTCCATTTCGCCGTAGATGTCGGCCGGGTCCAGGCGCAGCGTCTGTTCCACCGCGCTCATGGTTTCAACGAACTCCTGCCAGTCCATGGTGCCGAGGAAGCGCAGGCTGCCGATGCTGTTGGCGATGGAGACCTGCTCGGCGGCCTGGTGCTGGATCTCGGTCTGGATCTGCTGCTCGATGGTCTGGCCCGATTCGGCCAGGCGGTGCGTGATCCACGTCAGCGCCAGGGTCAGGGTGGCGCTCTGGCCCTGCAGGCGGCGCGCCAGTTCGGCCACGAAGCCGCTGGTGATGGGCGGATTGGAGCGCGCCATGTCGGCCACCAGCAGGATCAGCCCGCTCGGGTTCTTGTCGGCGATCTCCATCATCTGGTCGGCCCAGTTGTTGGCCAGGTCGCGCTCGATGCGGTTCTCGGCCACGCGCGCGGCCACCCGGCGCAGGTTCTCGATCAGTGCCAGGCGCAGCATGATGGGGATGGCCCACAGTTCGCCCAGCTTCAGCGTGGACACTTCCTGGTAGGCGTCGACGAAGCGGCACAGGCTTTCGGGATCGACGCGGCCGTCGCCGTGGGCGATGATTTCCAGCGCGATCTGGTACACGCGCGGCGTGCCGTCCGGCGCGCCCCTGGCCAGGCGCGGCAGCTCCTTGCTGTAGTCCTTGGGCAGGTGGCGCCGCGCGGTGCGGATCTGTTCTTCGATCAGGTAGGAGTTGTCCAGCAGCCACTCGGATGCGGGGGTGATCTGGCGCGAATTCTTGACCGCGTCGGTCAGCTCGTCGCAGGTCTGGGCGATCACCTCGGCGTTTTCCGCCAGGCGCGCCAGCAGGCGGTCCGGGCCGCCGCGCTTGCTCAGTTCATGGGTTTCGGCCAGCGTCTTGCCGTGGGCCGCCATCTGCTGCGCGCTGAACAATTCCGCGCGCAACGGGGAATCGTCATCCTGCGCACCGTCCTGCAACGCTCCGGCGCTAACCTCACGGAAACCTATCGTCGCACTTGGCAACAGTATCGGATGTTCGTTCAACTTGGACCTCGCAATCTACCCTGACAAGCATTGTCAAGTATGGTCCAAGCAATGTTACGGAGGCGCACGACAGGTGACGGTGCGCTGACGTACAGAAATCCTTACATGGCTGAACAACCGGGCAGGAAGCCGCCTTGCTTCAGGCTGGGCAACACAGCATTCCGGGTGTCAATGACGCAAGCGCTCACGCCGCCAGCGGCAGCGCCGCCGTTGGCACCATGCCCAGCGCCATGCCGCCGGCCAGGTCGTAGGCCTGCGCATAACCGAGGCGGCGCAGGCATTGCGCGGCCCTGGTGCTGCGGTTGCCGCTGCGGCAGAAGAAGACCAGCGGCACCGGCGCCGCCATCCAGGCCGGGATCTGGCCCGCCAGCTGCCCCAGCGGCACGCTGACCACCTGGCCCCCCGACAGCGCGAGCGGCTCGCCGACCAAGTGTTCATGACTTTCGCGCACGTCGACCAGCATGGCGTCCGGATGGCGCCGCAGCAGGTCCTGCAACGCGGCCGGATCCAGGTGCAGATCGGCCGGCGGCAGGCCATCGGCAGGCGCCTGCAGGCTGCTGCAGAAGGGCTGCTGCGCGTCGCTGGCGGCGCACAGCAAGGTATCGGCGCCGACCAGGCCGGCCAGCCGCTGCGGCGCCAGCGCACCGATAAACGCATGGCGCGCGGCCGATGCCGGCAAGGCGCCGTTTACCGCGTGGCCCAGCAAATACACCGCCTGCCCATCGATCAGCACGCGGCGCAGCAATTGGCCGCCCAGCGCCAGCTGCTCGCCATTGCCGGCGGCATCGGCGGCATCGGCGTCAGCGCGGCCGGCGCGCCAGCCGAACGCGTCCGCTCCCGGCGCCAGGGTCAGCGCCCGCGACAGCGTGGCCAGGCCGGCGCCCGGCGCGGTGCCCAACACCGCAGCCGCGCGGTAGCCCAGGCCGCGCACGTGGGCCAGGATGCGTTCGGAAAATTCCGGTTGCGGATCGATCACCACGCAACTGCGGCTGGCCGCGTCGTGCACCAGCCAGCTGCAGGCGCCGCCGCTGCCCAGCTGCAGCACGCCGTCCTGCGCCGGCAGGCTGCCGCCCTGCGCGATCAAGCCGCTGGCGCGCAGCGCGGCGCCGCAACGCTCGATGCGTTCACAGGCGCGCGTGATGCAAGCCTCGTCCGCCAGCGGGCCGAAAGACATGCGGATGGCGCTGGCGGCGCGCCAGTCCGGCACGCCCATCGCCTGCAGCACATAACTGGGGGCGGCCTTGGCCGCTGAACACGCGCTGCCCGCACTGACGCGCACGCCGGCCGCATCGAATACATCCATCAGCTCCTTGCTGGACAGGCCGGGCACGGAGAAATTGAGCGTGGTCGGCAGCGCGTGCTCGAAGGGGGCGTTGAACACCACGCCCGGCAGCGCGCGGCGCAGGCTGGCCGCAAGGCGCTCGCGGAAGGTGCACAGCACGTCGTGCGGACGGAACACGCCGCCCTGCTCAAGCGCCGCCAGCACCGCGTCCAGCGCGGCCACGCCGGCCATGTTCTCGGTGCCGGAGCGCTGCGCCGACTCCTGCCCGCCGCCCACGATCAGCGGGGTGAAAGGCGCGCCCTGGCGCACGTACAGCATGCCGATCCCTTTGGGCGCATACAGCTTGTGGCCGGAGAACGGCGCATAGTCGATGCGGCTGCGCGCCAGGCGCAGGCGGAACTTGCCCAGCGCCTGCACGCAGTCCACCATCCAGTACGCGCCGCAGCCGGTTTCCTCCAGCAGCCCCTCGATGCCGGCAATGTCCGACAGCACCCCGGTTTCATTGTTGGCGGCCATGGTGCACAGCATGGCCGTCTGCGGCAACATGGCGCGCAGGGCCGGCAGGTCGTGCCGGCCGTCGCTATCGACCGGCAGCTTGCTCAGTGCCAGATTCAGTCCCAGCAGGCGGTTCCAGTGCGCCAGCGCTTCCGGCACGGCCTTGTGCTCGGTGGCGCCGTACACCAGCAGCGAGCCGATGGCCTGGCCCGCGTCGCGGCGCTCGCGCAGCGCGCACAGCGCCGACAGCACGGCGGTCTGGATGCCCTCGGTGGCGCCACTGTTGAACATCAGGCTGCCCTGCTCCACGCCCAGCAAGCGCAGCGCGCGCTGGCGGGCGCCGTCCAGCAGCGCCCTGGCCTGCAGGCCGGTGGTGTGGCTGCTGCTGGGGTTGCCGTAGCAGTCTTCCATGGCGCGCACGGCGGCGGCAATGGCGGCGGGCATAACAGGGCTGGTGGCGTTGCCGTCGAGGTAGATTTCTGGAGTCATGATGAAGCCGTGTGCGGGATGGCGGATACTCAACAGCTTACGCACAGGCGCCGAATCATATATTCCAAAATCACACTGCAAAGGCGCATAATATGGGATGAATATGCTATGTTTTATCAAATAATAGAATGAACCAGCTAGACCGTTATGATTACGCCATCCTGGGCGCCCTGCAACTGGACGGCACGCTGTCGATTGCCGACCTGGCCGAGAAGGTCGGCCTGTCCAGCACGCCCTGCTGGAAACGCCTGAAGCGGCTGGAGGAGGAAGGCTATATCGACAAGCGCGTGGCCATCGTCAACCGGCGCAAGGCCGGGCTGGGCGTGACCGTGTTCGTCAGCGTGCGCACCAGCCAGCACGACGAGAAATGGCTGGCGCGCTTTGCCGCCGCCGTGCAGGCGCTGCCGGAGGTGCTGGAATTGCACCGCATGAGCGGCGACATCGACTACCTGCTCAAGGTGGTCACCACCGACATCGAAGGCTATGACCGTTTTTACAAGAAGCTGATCAAGGCCGTGCAATTGACCGGGGTGTCGTCCGCTTTCTCCATGGAACAGATAAAATTCACTACTGAATTACCTCTGCACCTCGTCTCCCACGGATTGCCTACATGAACTTTTTAGCTTCGCTGCTGCCCGCGCCCAGCCACACCAGCTTCCGCGAGCGCGCCCGCGCCTGCAGCGGCGCCATCCTCGCGCTGCTGATCACCGGCCTGCTGTGCCGCTACCTGCTGCCCAATGAACCGTCGCACATCTTCCTGGTCGGCCCCATGGGCGCCTCGGCCGTGCTGCTGTTCTGCCTGCCGGCCAGTCCGCTGGCCCAGCCCTGGTCCGTCATCGGCGGCAATGTGGTGTGCGGCCTGGTGGGCGCGGCCTGCGTGCGCTGGCTGGGGGACTCGGTGCCGGTGGCCGCGCTGGCGGTGGCGCTGGCGATCGGCGCCATGTTCGTGCTGCGCTGCCTGCATCCGCCCGGCGGCGCGGTCGCGCTGACGGTGGTGATGGGCGGTCCGGCAATCCACGCCGCCGGCTTCGAGTTCCCGCTGGTGACGGTGCTGATCAATTCCGCCATGATGGTGGTGGTGGCGATCGTCTACAACAACCTCACCGGCCGCCGCTACCCGCACCTGCAGCAGCCGGCGCACACCAATCCGCACGCCACGCAGGACCCGGTACCCACCTTGCGCCTGGGCTTCAAGCCGGAAGACCTGGACGCGGTGCTCAAGCAGTACAACCAGGTGCTCGACGTCAGCCGCGACGACCTGGAAGAGATCTTCCTGAAAACCGAGATGCGCGCCTACCAGCGCCGCTTCGGCGTGATCTCCTGCGGCGACATCATGTCCAAGGACGTGGCGACGGCCGAATTCGGCACCGCGCTGGAAACGGCCTGGCGCGACATGCGCGCGCGCAAGGTGGCCGCGCTGCCGGTGCTGAACCGCGCGCGGCGCGTGATCGGCATCGTGACGCAGACCGACTTCCTCGACCACAGCGGGCTGGACGACTACCATACCGTGACCCAGAAACTGCGCCGCTTCCTGCGCCGCACCGGCGTGACGCACACCGAAAAGGCCGAAGTGGTGGGCCAGATCATGACCACCAAGCCGGCGCTGGCCACGCTGGCCACGCCCATCATCGACCTGGTGCCGCTGATGGCGGACGCCGGCTTCCACCACATTCCGGTGGTGGACGAGGAACAGCGCTTCGCCGGCATCGTCACCCAGTCCGACCTGGTGGCGGCCTTGTACGAGTCGCGTCTGGCCCACTAGCTTTCCCACTTCACCCAACCTAGGAAAACGCCGCATGAACCTCCGCATCAAGCCCGCAGCGCTGGCCACCGCCATGCTGCTCGCCATGGCGCCGCTGGCACACAATGCCAGCGCAGCTGCCGCAGCCGCCCCCGCCAGCAGCACGGCAACCGCGCCGCAAAAACGCCTGCTGGCCCTGGCCGACGAATACTACGACGCGGTGGCGCGCTTCGATCCGATGAACGCCACCGCCAGCGGCAACAACCGCTACGACGACCAGATCGGCCTGACCATCTCGCCGCAGCGGCGCGAGCGGCAGTTCGCCCTGTACCGCCAGTACGCCAAGCGCCTGCACGCCATCCCGCGCGCGCAGCTGGGCCGCGAGGACCGCATCAGCTACGACATCCTGGACTTCGAACTGAAGGCGCTGCTGTCGCTGGCGCCCTTCCCCGACCACCTGCTGCCGCTGGAGCAAATGAGCAGCATGCCGGTAATGCTGGCCAACCTGGCCAGCGGCGACGGCCCGCAGCCGATCGGCACCGTGAAGGAATACGAAGCCTATCTGAGCCGGCTGCAGCAGTTGCCGGGCTGGATCGACCAGGCCATCGTCAACATGCGGGAGGGCATGCGCAAGGGCGTGGTGCAGCCCAAGGCCCTGATGGCCTCCCTGCTGCCGCAACTGAAATCGCTGGCCGCCGCCGGCGCCGACACCAGTGCCTACGCCGCCCCGGTGAAGAAGCTGCCCGGCGCCGCCTTCGCCGACGCCGACAAGCAGCGCCTGGCCGCCGCCTACCGCGACGCGGTGGGCGCCAAGGTGCTGCCGGCGCTGGCGCGCCTGGCCGCCTTCATCGAAACCGACTACCTGCCGGCCTGCCGCGACACGGCCGGCTACGGCGCGCTGCCGAACGGCGCGGCCTGGTACCAGGCCTACGTGGCGCTGCAAACCACCACCGCGCTCAAGCCGGACGAGGTGCACGCCATCGGCCTGCAGGAAGTGGCGCGCATCCAGCAGCAGATGGAAGCGGTGGGTGGCAAGCTGGGCTACACCGGCCCGGCGGCCGGCCTGCCGCTGTGGGTGTCGAAGCAGCCGCAATTCTTCCCCTTCAAGACCGACGCCGACGTGCAGGCCGTGTTCCACCAGCTGAACGCCCAGCTCGACAGCAAGCTGCCGGCCATGTTCTCCGTGCTGCCGAAAGCCAAGCTGGACCTGCAGCTGGAACCGGCGCTGACGCGCGCCACCGCCGCCAACCACTATACCGCGCCGTCCACCGACGGCAGCCGCCCCGGCGTGTTCTGGTCGGTGGTAAACGACGCCACCAAGTACAACGCCACCGGCATGACCACGCTGTATCTGCACGAGGGCAAGCCGGGCCACCACTTCCACCTGGCGCGCATGCCGGAACTGGCGATGCCGGACTTCCGCAAGTTCGGCGGCAACAACGCCTACACCGAGGGCTGGGCGCTGTATGCGGAATCGCTGGGCAACGAGATGGGCGTGTTCGACGATCCGGCGCAATACTTCGGCCACCTGAACGCGGCGCTGTTCCGCTCGGCGCGCCTGGTGGTGGACACCGGCCTGCACGCCAAAGGCTGGACCCGCGAGCAGGCCATCGCCTACATGCGCGACACGCTGGGCTTCGAAGGCCGCGCCAAAAGCGAGACGGAACGCTACATGGCATGGCCGGGCCAGGCGCTGGGCTACAAGATCGGCCAGTTGCGCATCAGTGCGCTGCGCGAACGCGCCGAAAAGGCGCTGGGCCCGAGATTCAATCTGCCCGCCTTCCACGAGGTGGTGCTGGGCGACGGCACCGTGCCGCTCAGCCTGCTGGAAGCCAAGGTCGATCAATGGATCGCCGAGACCAAATAATTCAGAAAGACACACCACGATGAACAACCGCCACATCCTCGCCACGATGGCCGCCGCCGTCGCCCTGGCCTTCGCGCCGGCCCATGCCGCCCCCGCCACCGAACAGATCCCCGCCGTCAGCGCGCCCGCCGCCAAGCAGCAGTTCAGCACCCTGGCGGACGACTACTACACCGCGCTGGCGCGCTACGAGCCGGTGAACGCCACCCAGAACGGCGACAACCGCTTCGACGACCAGATCGGCATGAGCATCTCGCCCGCCGTGCGCGCCAGGCAGTTCGCGCTGTACCACGGCTACCGGAAACGCCTGCAAGCCATCCCCCGCGCTCAGCTCAGCCGCAGCGACAGGATCCACTACGACGTGCTGGCCTTCGAGCTGAAAACCCTGCTCTCGTTCGAGAAATTCCCCGAGCACCTGCTGCCGCTGAACCAGATGGACAGCATGCCCGTCACGCTGGCCAACTTCGCCGGCGGCGAAGCGTCGCAGCCGATCGGCACCGTGAAGGAATACGAGGCCTACCTGAACCGCCTGACGCAGCTGCCGGCGTGGATAGACCAGGCCATCGCCAATATGCGCGAGGGCATGGCCAAGCGCGTGGTGCTGCCGAAGGCGCTGGTGGAATCGGCCCTGCCGCAGTTCAAGAAGCTGCCGAGCGCCACGCCGGAAGCGAGCATCTACTACACCGCCATCAACAAGCTGCCGGCGACCTTCGCGGACGCGGACAAGCAGCGCCTGAGCGCCGCCTACAAGGACGCCATCGCCAAGCTCAATCCGGCGCTGGAGCGCCTGGCCACGTTCATGGAAGCCGACTACCTGCCGGCCGCGCGCACCAGTTCCGGCTGGAGCGCCCTGCCCCAAGGCAAGGAGTGGTACCTGGCGGCGGTGGCCTCGTCCACCACCACGAACCTGAAGCCGGAACAGATCCACGCCATCGGCCTGAAGGAAGTGGCGCGCATCCAGCAGCAGTTCGCCGTGCTGGGACCGAAGCTGGGCTACAACGGCCCGGCGGCAGGATTGCCGGTGTGGGTGTCCGGGCAGCCGAAGTTCTACCCGTTCAAGACGGAGGACGAAGTGCAGGCCGTGTACCACAAGCTGAACGACCTGCTGGACACCAAGCTGCCGGCCATGTTCACGCTGGTGCCGAAGGCCAGGCTGGACCTGCGCCTGGAGCCCGAGCTGAGCCGCGCCACCGCCGCCGACCACTACACCGCGCCGGCCGGCGACGGTTCGCGACCCGGCGTGTTCTGGTCGGTGGTGAACGACCCGGCCAAGTACGGCAGCACCGGCATGAACACGCTGTTCCTGCACGAAGGCAAACCCGGCCACCACTTCCACATCGCGCTGACGCAGGAGCTGGACCAGCCGCTGTTCCGCAAATACGGCGGCAACAATGCCTTCACCGAAGGCTGGGCGCTGTACGCTGAAACGCTGGGCCAGGAAATGGGTTTGTTCGACGATCCGGCGCAATACTTCGGCCACTTGAACGACGAGCTGCTGCGCGCCACCCGCCTGGTGGTGGACACCGGCCTGCACGCCAAGGGCTGGACCCGCGAGCAAACCATCAAGTACATGCGCGACACGCTGGGCTACGACGCGGTGGCCAAGAGCGAGACCGAGCGCTACATGGCGTGGCCGGGCCAGGCGCTGGGCTACAAGATCGGCTCGCTGAAAATCGTGGAACTGCGCCAGCGCGCGCAGAAGGCGCTGGGCGACAAATTCAGCCTGCCGAAGTTCCACGAGATCGTGCTGGGCGACGGCACCGTGCCGCTCAGCCTGCTGGAAGCCAAAGTGGACCGCTGGATCGCCGAGTCGAAGTAGGCGCCGCCGCTGCGCCTCACGACAGCAAGGCAAACAGTTCGCGGTAGCGGAACGCCTGCGTCATGTGGCGCAGGCGCCCGGCCAGGTCGGGACACTCGCGTTCGATCGCGGCCAGCGCGCCGGCCAGTCGCTGCTGGTCCAGTTCCACCGCGCCTTCTTTCAACGCCTTCCGCACTTCGGCGGGCAGGCCCGACAACTCTTCTTTCAGCACCGGTTTCATGCCGCCGCCGGCCCCGCTTTCACCGGCGCAGGCCGCACGCAGGAAGCGCACGCCGAGCAGTTGCTCGATGCGCGCGTACAGCTCCGCCGTGTCCAGCGGCTTGCGCAGGAAGGCGTCCGCGCCCGCTTGCAGCGCCACTTCGCATTGCTCCTCGAACGCGCTGGCGGTGCACATGATCACGCGCACCTCGTCGCAGTCCGGCTGGCTGCGCATGCGCCGTATCGTGGCCAGGCCGTCCAGCTCCGGCATGCGCCAGTCCATCAGCACCAGCTGCGGCGCGAAGCTGGCCACGCGCGCCAGCGCTTCCACGCCGTTGTTCGCAAACGCCACCACGAATCCCAGCGGCTCGAGCAGTTCGCCCAGCAGCAGCTGGGACTCGCGGTCGTCGTCGGCCACCAGCACGCGCTTGCCGCGCTCGTGCAGCGCCAGCCCCAGCACGGTGCCGTCGGCCGATGGCAAGGCGCGCGGCGCCTCCGCCAGCGGCAAGTTCAGCGTAAACCTGAACACCGAGCCTTGCCCCACTTCCGACTCCACCTGCAGCACGCCGCCCAGCAGCTCCACGTACTCGCGCGAGATCGCCAGCCCCAGCCCGGTGCCGCTTTCGCTGGCCGGCGCGCCCACCTGCACGAAGGGGTCGAAGATGCGCTGCAGGTCGCCCGGCGCCATGCCGATGCCGGTGTCGCTGATGACGAAGCTGATGCAGGCCTGGCCGCCCTTGCAGGCCGCGTCATACCCGGCATGCGCGCTGGCCTGCAGCAGCACGCGCCCTTGCTGGGTGAACTTGAGCGCGTTGCCCAGCAGGTTGATGAGCACCTGGCGCAGCTTGACCGCGTCCACCTTCACGGCAGCCGGCAGCCGCTCCATGGCCAGCTCCAGCTCCAGTCCGGCGTGCTGCGCGCGGATGCGCAGCATCTCGGCCACCTCTTCCAGCAGGCGCGCCAGGTCGGTGTCGGCGGCGTCCACGCGGGTGCCGCCGGCTTCGATCTTGGACAGCGCCAGCACGTCGTTGATCAGGGTAAGCAGGTGCTGGCCGGAACGGTGGATGATGTCCAGGTTGCGCTGCTGGTCCGGCAGCAGGGTGCCGGAGCGCGACATCAGCTGCGAGAAGCCGATCACCGCATTGAGCGGGGTACGCAGCTCGTGGCTCATCTTGGCGAGGAATTCGGACTTCACCTGGCTGGCCGTTTCGGCCGCGTTGCGCGCGGCGATCAGGCTGGCCTCGGCCGCCTTCTGCTGCGAGATGTCGCGCAGGATGCCGATCACGCGCGGCCGCCCGCCCACCTCCACCTCGCTGATCGCCACGTGCATGGGGAAGGCGCTGCCGTCGCGCCGCTGGCCTTCCAGGTCCATGCTGCGCGCCGCGCCGGGATCGCGCCGCACGGCGCGCCCGGCCAGCGGGATCAGCTTGCCGACCGGGCGTCCCAGGATCTCGGCTTCGCTGTAGCCGAACATTTCCTCGGCGGCGCGGTTGAAGCTGAGGATGACGCCCTGCTCGTCGACCGAGATGATGCCGTCGGCCGCGTTGTCGACAATGGCGCGCAGGCTGGCGTTGCGCTCGTCCACCAGTTCCAGCAGGTGGTCGCGGTGGCGCCGCATTTCTTCCTCGGCCTGCTTGCGCTCGGTGATGTCGTAGTGGATGCCGGTCATGCGCACCGCCTGGCCTTGCGCGTTGCGCAGCACCTGGCCGTCCGATTTCATGTAGCGGATGCCGCCGTCCGGATGGACCACGCGAAATTCGATGTCGTAAGGCTGGTCGCTGCACAGCGCGCGCTGGCGGGCGCGTTCGCACAGCTGGCGGTCCTCGGGGTGGACGGTGGCCAGCCAGGTCTGGTGCGCGTCGCCCAGCTGGCCCGGCGCCACGCCGCACAGGTGGTACATGCGCTCGTCCCACACCAGTTCATTGGCCGACAAGTCCCAGTCCCAGATGCCGAGCCGCGCCGCGCGCGTGGCCAGCGCCAGCTGGTCGATCAGGTGCGCACGGTCCTCCTCCACGCGGCGGCGCTGGTCGATGTCTTCGATCAGCACGTCGCACACGGGGCTGTCGTCGGTGCCGGCGCGCACGAAGGTGGAGCGCACCCAGCGCGGCACGCCGTCGCAGCAGCGGATGCGGTGCTCGTACTGGCTGATGGCGCCGCTGTCCAGCGCGGCGGCGGCGCGCGCCGCCACCAGCGCGCGCTCCGGCTCGGCGACAATGGTCAGCCATAGGGTGGGGTCGTCCTGGAACGCCTGCGGCGGATAGCCGGTGACCGCTTCGCAACCGGAACCGTGGCCGTACGAGCGCAGCTGCCGGCCTTCGCGGCGCAGCGAGAACAGCTGGTGCGTGACGGCGCCCAGCAGGCGGCGGTAGCGCTCGCGCGAATCGGACAGCTCGTCGGCGCTGCGGCGCAGCGCCTCGGTGCGTTCGGCCACCAGCGCCTCCAGGTGCGCGCTTTGCTGCTCGAGCGCCAGGCGCTGGCGGTACAGGTCGCAGAACACGCGCACCTTGGACGCCAGCACGTGCGGCTCCAGCGGCTTGATCAGATAGTCCACCGCGCCCAGCTCGTAACCCTTGAACTGCGCCGCGCGGTCCTTCATGCCGGCCGTGACGAAGATCACCGGCAGGGTGCTGGTGCGGGGATTGGCGCGCAGCAGTTCAGCCGTTTCGAAGCCGTCCATGCCGGGCATTTGCACGTCCAGCAGCACCGCCGCGTAGTCGGCGCGCAGCACCGCGCGCAACGCTTCCGGGCCGGAGCTGGCGCGCACCAGCTGCACGTTGGCCTGCTCGGCCAGCTCGCCCAGCAGGCCTTCCAGCGCCAGCAGGTTGGCCGGCTGGTCGTCCACCAGCAACAGGCGCAGCTGCCGGCTGTCCGGACCGGCGCGCCGCGCCGCCATGACATTCTCCACCTGGCTCACATAGCGTTCGAACTCGGCAATGGCCAGGCGCTGGCGGTACAGCGTGGCGAACACGTTGACCTTGGCGTGCAGCACCACCGTCTCGATCGGTTTGACCAGATAGTCCACCGCACCGCTCTCGTAGCCGCGGAAGGCGAAGTCGCTGCCGCCCAGCAGCGCGGTGACGAACACGATGGGCACGTTGCGGGTCTTCGGATTGGCGCGCATCAGCGTGGCCGCTTCGTAGCCGTCCATGCCGGGCATCTGCACGTCCATCAGCACCAGGCCGAATTCGCGCCGCAGCAGCTGGCGCAAGGCGTCCTCGCCGCTGCCGGCAACCACCAGCTCGAGCCCTTCCAAGCCCTCCAGCAGCGCGGTCAGGGCCAGCAGGTTGTCGTCGTTGTCGTCCACCAGCAGGACCGGCACCGGGGCCAGGACGGCGGCGCGGCGGTTCATGCCGCCTCCGTGCCGGCCAGGCGCTGCAGCAGCAGCGGCAGCCGCGCCAGCGTGGCGATGGCGTTCGGCGTGCCGGGCGACAGGCGCGCCAGCGCCGCGCGCGGCATCAGGTCCATCACGGCGTCGGCTGGGTCCTGCACGATGGTGTAGCCGCCCAGCCGCGCGATGTGCGCCAGGCCGTCGGCGCCGTCGGCGCCGGCGCCGGTCAGCACCACGCCGGCCAGCGCGCTGCCAAAGCAGGCGGCTGCCGATTCGAACAGCACGTCCACCGAGGGCCGCGCGAAACTCACCGGCGC
>NZ_BAAKJE010000190.1:0-52414 GCF_059704565.1 Massilia sp. NBRC 108631 | reverse complement strand
CCGGCCTTGCTGCCGAACAGGAAATCGTCCACCGCATGCCGGCCCAGCAGCGGCGGCTCCAGCGTGTAGCTGAACTGCTGGGTGCGGAACATGCGCAGCACCGCCTGGGCCGACGCGGCCGGGCCGTCCGCTTGGCGCAAGGTGGCCGCCAGCGCCACGCTGCGCGGGTTGTAGCGGTCCGGCAGGCGCAGCGCGCGCGCCAGCTGCGCCTGGTCCAGGCTGGGCTGCAGGCGGTAGCTGAGGTAGGCGCTGGCCTGGTAGCGCAGGCGCTGCTGCACCGGCTCGCGGCTGATGAATTCGAACTCGTCGCTCAGGCTGGTGCGCAGGCCCGGCATGGGCTCGTTGGGATTGGTCAGCTCCAGCGCGAACAGCCAGCGCTTGCCGGTCGGCTCCATGGTCACTTCATGGCGCAGCGCGCTGCCGCCGACCGAGGCGCGGGTGTTGGCTTCGCCGGCCCGGAAACGGGGGCGGTCGGTGCGGGTCCAGGTGGCGCCGTCGTAGTTGCTCAGCACAATGCCGCGCCAGTACAGCTGGTGTTGCGGCGGCAGCGGGCCGAAGAAGCGCACCCGGTAGGCCACCTCGTCCGACAGCGCCAGGCTGGTCATGCTGCCGGGCGACATGGTGTCCGAGATGCCGCTGCGCGCGCTGCGGGCGTCGCCCGGCAGGCCCCACAGCGGGCCCTGGATGCGCGGGAAGGCGAAGAACAGCAGCACGGCCAGCGGGGCGGCGGCCAGGAAGAGCTGCGCTGCCGCCAGCAGCCGGCGGCGCAGCGGCGGCACGGCGCCGGTGTACTGGAAGGTCATCAGCGTGGCCAGCAGCAGGATCACCGTGGCGACCATGGACAGCCCGGTGAGGATGGACTGGGAATAGAAGAAATTGGTCAGCAGCAGGAAGAAGCTGAGGAAGATGACCACGAACAGGTCGCGCCGGGCATGCATCTCCAGCAGCTTGAAGGCCAGCAGCAGGGCCAGCATGGCCACCCCGGCGTCGCGGCCCAGCAGGGTGCGGAAGGTCAGGTAGACGCCGCCCATGGCCAGCAGCGACACCGGCAGCAGCAGCCACAGCGGCGGCATGCGGCGGCCCAGCAGCGTGATGGCGCCGCGCCACAGCAGCACGCAGCAGATCACCGCGCTGGTCCAGGGCGGCAGGTGGCCGACATGCGGCGCCAGCACCAGCAGCGCGGCGGCCAGCAGCAGCAGGGTGTCGGCCTTGTCGCGCGTGAGCCGCTGCGCCCAGCGCGCCAGCGGGCCGGCCGCTGCGGGCGCGGGCTTCACCCGTACGCCTCCTGGCCGTACAGGGCCAGCGCGCGCAGGCAGGCGGCGCGGTGCGCGTCGCCCAGGCCCGGCGGCAGGTCGTGGTGGCCGAGGCGGAAACCGTAGGGCAGGGCCAGCTGCTCGGCGTCCAGTACCCAGCGCGCCATGCGCGACAGTTTCTGTTCCAGATCCATGGTCAGCGGCAGCTGGGCGAAGTCGAGCACCATCTCGGCCACCGCGCCGCCCTCGAAATGCTTGGTGCTGAGCTGGCCGCCCAGCGCCGGGTCGTGGCGCGCGATGTGGCGCCAGGCCAGCTGGCGCATCGGATCGCCGGGCTGGTAGCTGCGGATGCCGGCGAAATTGTCCAGCCCGACCTGGCCGTGGCCGTCCTCGCTGGCGGCGCCGCGCACCGGCAGCGGCGGCGCATTGTGCTCCGGCGCCGGGTACACCAGCACCCGCAGATCCGGCTCCCAGTAGGCCCAGGCGCGGAACAGGCCGAGCGGAAAGCGCGTCACCAGCCGCACGCGCGGGGCGGCCAGCCAGCCGCGTCCTTCGGTGGGGGCGGCCAGCGCCAGCGCCGTGCTGGCGCCGGACGGCACGTCCACCGCGTGGCGCGGCTCGCCGTCGTGCTGGAAGCCGAGCCAGACGGCGTAACGGTCGCGCGGCGTGCCGTTGCGCACCAGCAGCTCGAACTGCGCCTCCTGCCCGGAAAACACCGGCTGGGCGCGGCCCGGGGCCAGGCGCAGCATGGCCAGGTTGCGGGCCGTCATCACCATGTCGGCCACGGCGCAGGCGCCGGTGAAAAAGGTCAGCGCGAAGCCCAGGCCCAGCGTGTAGTTGACGGAGCCGATCAGCATGATCAGCAGCAGGCCGCAGAAGGCCATGCCGGGCCGTGTCGGCAGGATGAACACGCGCCGCATCACCAGCAGCACCTCGCCGGGCTCGCGCCCGCGCAGCTGGAACAGCCAGCTGTTGAGCCAGCGGCGCAGCGCTGCGGGCGGACGGCTGCGGCCGTCATCGCCGCTGGCCGCGCCGGCGTCTCCCATGGAGCCGGGCTTGCTGGCCATGCCTAGACCGGCACCGATGCCTGCAGCTGCAGCACCAGGTCGCGGCTGGCCAGTGCCACGCCGTGCGCGGCCTTCAGCGGCCGCAAGCGGTGCGCGCAAACCGGCACCAGCACCGCCTGCACGTCCTCCGGCAGCACATGGTCGCGGCCCTCCAGCGCGGCCCAGGCGCGCGCGGCCTGCAGCAGCGCCAGCGCCGCGCGCGGGCTCAGGCCTTCGGCGAACGCGCCGTTCTGGCGCGAAGCCTGGGCCAGCGCCTGCACATAGGTCGCCAGCGCCGGCGACACGTGGATGCGGCGCAGGCTGCGCTGGGCCTCCAGCAGCTCGGCCGACGTCATGGCCGGCGGCAGCGATTTGAGCATGGCGCGCCGGTCGTCGCCCAGCAGCAGCGCGCGTTCGGCGGCGGCGTCCGGGTAGCCCAGCGACAGGCACATCAGGAAGCGGTCCAGCTGCGATTCCGGCAGCGGGAAGGTGCCCACCTGGTGCAGCGGGTTCTGGGTGGCGATCACGAAGAACGGCTCGGGCAGCGGGCGCGTCACGCCGTCGGCCGACACCTGGCGTTCCTCCATCGCCTCCAGCAAGCCGGACTGGGTCTTGGGCGTGGCGCGGTTGATCTCGTCGGCCAGCAGCACTTGCGTGAAGATGGGGCCGGGATGGAACACGAAACCGTTCTTTTCCCGCTCGTAGATGGAAATGCCGGACACGTCGGCCGGCAGCAGGTCGCTGGTAAACTGGATGCGGTTGAAGTGCAGGCCGAGCGAGATGGCCAGCGCGTGGGCCAGCGTGGTCTTGCCCACGCCCGGTACGTCCTCCACCAGCAAATGGCCGCCGGCCAGCATGCAGGTGAGCGCCAGGCGCAGCTGCGGGTCCTTGCCGACTATGACCTGGCTCACCTGGCGGGCTACCGCGTGCAGTTTGGTATACATGGTTCCTGTTATTATCCCGTGGTAGATTACTACTTGATTCTACGGCAAAGAAATAAGACATGAGTACAGCAATTTACAGTCACCCCGACTGCCAGCGCCACGAAATGGGCGAATGGCACCCGGAATCGCCCGCCCGGCTGCAAGCGATTGCGGACCAGCTCATCAATTCGCACATCGACGATCTGCTGGAGCACCGCGAGGCGCCGCTGGCGGAGCTGGCGGCCATCGAGCGCAACCACAGCCGCAACGCCATCGGCATCGTGCGCGACAATGTGCCGGCGGCGGGCGACTATTACCCGATCGACGGCGACACCTCGCTCAACGCGCACAGCTGGAAAGCGGCCCTGCGCGCGGCCGGCGCGGCCGTGGCGGCCACCGACGCGGTGATCGCCGGCGAGATCGCCAACGCCTTCTGCGCCATCCGCCCGCCCGGCCACCATGCGCGGCCGAGCGAGCCGATGGGCTTCTGCCTGTTCAACAACATCGCCATCGCGGCCAAGCACGCGCTCGATGTGCACGGGTTGCGGCGGGTGGCGGTGGTCGACTTCGACGTCCACCACGGCAACGGCACCGAGGAGGCGCTGCGCGACGAGCCGCGCGCGCTGATGGTGAGCTTCTACCAGCATCCCTTCTATCCCTACAGCGAAGTGGCGCCGGACAGCCCGAACCGGGTCAACGTGCCGGTGCCGGCGCACTCCAAGGGCGACACGGTGCGCCAGCTGGTGATCGACAAGTGGCTGCCGGCGCTGCACGCCTTCAAGCCGGAGATGATCTTCATCTCGGCCGGTTTCGACGCGCACCGCGAGGACGACATTGGCGGCATGGGACTGGTGGAGGCGGACTACGCCTGGATGACACAGCAGGTGATGGCGGTGGCCGATGAATACGCCAAGGGCCGCATCGTCAGCTGCCTGGAGGGCGGCTACAACCTGTCCGCGCTGGGCCGCAGCGTGGTGGCGCATGTGAAGGCGCTGGCGGAACTGTAAACCGGACCTGTCAGTCCAACCATGGGAGGCAGCATGGCGATACAGCTGGACCATTTCATCGTACCGACCCGCGACCAGGCGGCGGCCGCGCAGTTGCTGGCGGAACTGCTGGACGTGCCGTGGTCCCCGACCGCGCTCGGACCGTTCTCGCCGGTGTTCATCAACGACGGCCTGACGCTGGATTTCCAGACCACCGAGGAAGCCTTCCCGGTGCACCACTACTGCTTCCGCGTGGACCAGGGCGCGTTCGACGCCATCCTGGCGCGCCTGAAAGGGCGGGGCATCCCGTTTCGCGGCAGCGTGCGCGGGCCGAACGACGGCCGCATCAACACCGACTACGGCGGCCGCATGGTCTACTGGAACGAGCCGGACGGCCACCAGTGGGAAATGCTGACGGTGAGCTACGCGCGCCAGGCGCAGGCGGTCTAGCCGGCATACTCCGGCAGCAGCAGCTCCACTTCCTCCACCACCGCCGGCAGCGCCGCGAGCACGATGGCGACGCCATTGCCGCAGGCTTGCGCGCCCCGGTCCTGCCGGATGGTCTGCTCGGCCAGCGCGGCCAGCTGGCTCAGCTGGTCGGCGCCTATGGTGCCGGCCAATCCCTTCAGGATGTGCAACGCCGCGCGCGCGGACGTGAAGTCCTGCGTGTCGATGGCGGCACGCATTTGCCCGGCCAGCTCGTGCGCCTCGGCGCCAAAGCTGCGCAGCGCAATGTGGTAGACCTGCTTCAGTCCGCCCATGCGTTTCAGCGCGCCGGCGCTATCCAGCTGGGTGGCGCGGACGGCGGGCGGAGCGGAGCGAGGCGCGGGAGGCGGCGCGGGCGCAGCGGTGGCGGCGGCGATGGGCGCGGCGGCGGCGGCCACGGCGGTCGCGGGCGCTGCTGCCGGCGTGGGCGCCATGGCTGGCGCTGCCGCTGCCGCGGCAGCGCGCGGCACGGCATGCAGCAGGATCACGGCGATCAGCTGGCGCAAATCGAACGGCTTGCCCACGTGGTCCACCATGCCGGCCGCCAGCGCCAGTTCGCGGTCCGACTGCATGGCGTTGGCCGTCATGGCGATGATGGGCGGCGCGCGGCTGCCCAGCAGGTCCAGGATGGCGCGCGTGGCCTGGTAGCCGTCCATGTCCGGCATCTGGATATCCATCAGGATCACGTCCGGCAGCGGTCCTTCGCGGCGCACCGCGCCCATCGCGTCCAGCCCGCAGGGCGCCACTTCCACCAGCGCGCCCTCATGGCCCAGCAGTTCGCGCGCCACCTGCTGGTTGGTCGGATTGTCCTCCACCAGCAGGATATGCATGCCGTCCAGCAGGCGCTGTGCCTGCACCGGCTCGTGCAGCGCGGCCGGACGCTGGCCGGTGCGCGCGTCGGCCACGGCGTCGAACAGCATCGACGCCGTGACCGGCTTCACCAGCACGCCGTCCAGCACCGGCGCGCCGCCCTGCTGCAGCTGTTTGCGCGCCAGCATCTCGCGGTCGTGCGCGGTCACCATGATGATCAGCGGCGTGCCGGCCGAAGGCATCAGTTCGCGGATTTGCATGCTGGTTTCCCAGCCATCCATCAGCGGCATGCGCCAGTCCACCAGCAGCACATCGTAGGGCCGGCTGGCGCTGCGTCCCATCACCAGCCGCAGCGCCTCCAGTCCGTTCTCCGCCGTGTCCACCCGCCAGCCGAAGGATGCCGCCATGCGCGCCAGGACCTGGCGCGCGCTCGGGTTGTCGTCCACCACCAGGCAGTCCAGGTCGCGCAGCGGCGCCGCGCCGGCTGCCTGCGGCGCGGGCGGCGCCGCTTGCGCCAGCTGCACTTCAAAGCGGAAGGTGCTGCCCTGGCCCGGCGCGCTGTCCACTTCCAGCGTGCCGCCCATCATGCGCGCCAGGCGCTGCGAGATGGCCAGCCCCAGCCCGGTGCCGCCGTAGCGGCGCGCAGTGGACGCTTCGCCCTGCGAGAAGCCGTCGAAAATATGCGCGCGCTGCTCGGGCGTGATGCCGATGCCGGTGTCGCGGATGGCGAAGGCGACCGCGCTTCCCTTGCGCCGCACCGACAGCACCACCTCGCCCTGTTCGGTGAACTTGATGGCGTTGCCGGTCAGGTTCAGCAGGATCTGCTGCAGCCGCAGCGAATCGCCCAGCAGCCATGGCGGCAGCGCCGGATCGACCTCGAACAGCACCTCCACCGGCTTGCCGCCCACGTAAGCGGACAGGATTACCGACAGGTCGCGCAGCATCCGGTCCAGGCTGAACGGATGCGGCTCCAGCGCCAGCTTGCCCGCCTCCACCTTGGAGTAGTCGAGGATGTCGTTGAGCAGGCCAAGCAGCGCGCGCGCCGCCGATTCGGCCTTGGCCGCGTAGTCGCGCTGGCGGCCGTCCAGCTGCGTTTGCTGCAGCAGTTGCAGCATGCCCAGCACCGCGTTCATCGGCGTGCGGATCTCATGGCTCATATTGGCCACGAAGGCCGACTTCGCGCGGCCGGCCTCCAGCGCCTGGTCCTTGGCCTCGCTCAGCTTGTCCACCGTGCGGCCCAATTGGCCCAGCGCGTAGTGCGCGCCGAGCAGGGAGGTGCTGGCCATGATCAGCAGCACCGCCAGGAACAGGGCGTCGTTGAGCGCCTCCCTGCGCCACGGGGCCAGGAAATCGTCGCTGGACAGGCCCACCAGCACGAACACCGGGTACTCGCCGATGCGCTCGATGCTGACCACGCGCTGCAGGCCGTCGCGCGCGCTCAGGGTGGTGTAGGTGGCATGCTTGCGCTGGCTCGACAGCACCGCCAGGGTGGGCGGCGACATGGCCGCCTGCGTGCCGAGCGGCAGGTCCGCCACTTCCGGGTAGCGGTGCAGCAGGCGGCGCTCCCGGTCGATCAGCGTGATCACCCCGTTCGGTCCCACGTTGAGGGACTTGAGCACCGCCGTGACGGTATCGGTGGTCATGTTCACATAGGCGGTGCCGCCGAAGCTGCCGTCCTCGTAGGTCAGCGGATACACCAGCGGCAGCACGAAGTCGCCCGTGATGCGCGACTTGACCGGCACGCCGAACACCAGTTCGCGTCCAGCTTTGACACGCTCGAAGAACTCGCGGATGCCCAGGTTCTGAACCTTGGACAAGTCGATATCCTCGCCGTAGATGACGCGGCCGTCGCGGTCCGAACCGCGCACCGAGCGCGCGTGGGGGATGCGTTCCTTGAGCGAGCGCAGATAGGCGCTGAAGGCGGCGTCGTCGAAGCGGCCCTGCGCGTGCGCGGTGCGGAATTCCAGCGCGGCGCGCCGCATGGCCAGGTCCACTTCGTAGAAATGGCCGCGCAGGAAGTGCTCCAGCGTGATGGCCAGGTTGCGCGACGTTTCTTCCGCGTTGGCGAAGTAGCGCTGGCGGCTCTCGTGCAGCGTATGCAGCACAAAGCCGGTCACGATCAGGAATGCCGCCGCCACTGCCGCCACCAGCACAGCGAACAGCTTGCGCAATTTTCGCAGGGTTTCTGATTTCATGAAGGTTCGGGCGGGAGCTGTTCATTGCTACCTTAACACCGCCGCGCGCGGCTGTATATTGCAACATGGCGCAGCATGCCGCGCATGCCGGCCGATTTGCAGCCGCGCCACAAGCGAACCGGCCGCCGTGTCGGAGACAGGGCGGCCGGTTGCAGAAGGGCGTCCAGCCCGGGGCAGCGCTTACGCGGCGACGCGCTTGGCGTTGCTGCTGGACCAGCGGTACAAGCCCGTGACCACGGCCGCACCCACCACCAGCGACACCAGCATGGCGGCATGCTCGCCCAGCGAGTTGGCGATGGCCAGCGGCTCGCCTTCGCCGGACAGCACGATCAGGCCGGCCAGCGCCACGTTGAACAGGCTCTCGCCGACGATGAAGCCGGACATCACCAGCACGCCCAGGCGCTTGGCCACTTCGCCCCAGGTCTGGTGGTGCACGGCACGTTCGAACAGGTAGCCGACCACCGCACCCACCACCACCGGCGCGGTTACCACGCTAGGCAGGTAGATCGCCAGGCCCACGCCCAGCGGCGGCAGGCTGTACTTGTTGTTGCTGGCTTTCTTGACCAGGAAATTGACCACCACCAGGCCCAGGCCCAGGGCCGCGCCCCAGCCGATCAGGTGCCACGGCAGGTTGCCGCCGATGACGCCCTTGGCCAGGGTGGAAATCAGCGTCGCCTGCGGCGCGGCCAGCGGTTGCGAGGAAATCGCCTGCAGGTTAGGCGCGCCGGCAAAGCCGTTGGCGCGATTCAGCAGTTCCAGCACCGGCGGCACCACGCAGGAGCCGGCGAACACGCCGATCAGCAGGGCGACCTGCTGCTTCCACGGCGTGGCGTCGACCAGCTGGCCGGTCTTCAGGTCCTGCAGGTTGTCGTTACCGATCACGGCCACCGCCAGCACCACGGTGGTGACGAACAGCGCGTAGGCGATCAGCGCGTGCGCCACTTCAGGACCCATGATGTGTTTGCCCACCGCGCCCACCGACAGGGCCGCGCCCAGCACGGTGAGGATGGCGATGCCGGATACCGGCGAGTTCGAAGAGCCGATCAGGCCGGCCATGTAGCCGCACACGGCGGCGGCGAAGATGCCGGCCACCAGGATGTAGCCCACGCCCACGGCAATCAGCGCCGGCGCCACGCTTTGCAGCACGCCGCCTTGCAGGAAGGTGGCCAGCAGCCAGCCTGCCGGCACCATGGCGAGCAGGGTCACCAGGCCGACCACGAAGATCGGCAGGTCCTGCTCGGTGCGCGGCAGCACGCCGCCATTCGCCTTGGCCTTGCGCGACGCTTCCATGGCCGACTTCAGGCCGCCGATGACCGGCTTGGCCAGGCCGGCCAGGGTCACGATGGCGGCCGCGCCGATGGCGCCCGCGCCTATCATGCGCACGTCGGTTTTCCACACCTTCAGCGCCCAGTCGGCGGCCGACAGGTCGGCCATGGGCTGGGCTGCGGTCAGGATAGGCACCAGCACGCCCCAGGCGATCACCAGGCCGGCCAGCATCGCGATGCCGACCGTGATGCCCATCAGGTGGCCGGCCCCGATCAGGGCCAGCGAACTGGCTGCGCCGAGGCCGGTGGCGCCGCTGCCGGCGCGGAAATACACCGCCATTTCGCCGGCCAGCATCTTCATGGCGGCGCCGGCGGCGTACAGCGCGGAGGCCACGCTGCCCAGGATTACGGCCATCAGGCCGGCTTTGCCTTCCAGCGCGCCGGCGCGCGACGAGGTGCCCACTTTCAGCACCTCGGCGGCGGCCACGCCTTCAGGGTAGGGCAGGTCGGAGGTGGTCACCAGCGCGCGCCGCAGCGGCACCGTGTACATCACGCCCAGCACGCCGCCGATGGCGCAGGCGCCGAAGGTCGGCCAGAACGGCACGTTGGCCCACCAGCCTATCATCAGCAAGCCTGGCAGCACGAAAATCACCGACGCCAGCGTGCCGGCGGCCGACGCGATGGTTTGCACGATGTTGTTTTCCTGGATGGTGGCGTTCTTGAAAGCGCTCAAAAGCGCCATCGAAATCACGGCCGCCGGGATCGACGTGGCAAAAGTCAGGCCCACCTTGAGGCCAAGGTAGACCTGCGCCGCCGTAAACACCAGCGTAATCAGGATACCCAGGATCACGCCGCGTGCTGTGATTTCGCCGGGCGTGGACGGGGAAGCTTTAGTCATGTTTCACGACTCCATGTATATAGTAATGTTTATAAAATGGATAAGAATTTGTGCCCCATGATAGCCGACCTTGACGTAAACGGGAACCAATCGGATGGCGCGGGCGGGGGAACAGGTAAAATAGCGGATTACACCTTAGGCGCAGAAGGCAACAGCATGGCAATTCAATGGTATCCGGGGCACATGAACGCCGCCAAAAAGAAGGCGGCCGAGCAGATGGAGAACACCGATCTGGTGATCGAGGTGGTCGACGCGCGCCTGCCCGAGGCCAGCTGCAACCCCATGGTGGAAGAGCTGCGCCTGTTCCGCCAGCGTCCCTGCCTGAAGATCCTCAACAAGATCGACCTGGCCGATCCCGCCGCCACGGCCGCCTGGGTGGAGTACTACGACCGCCAGGAGGGGGTGACCGCCTACGCCATGACGACCAAGAAGCCGGGCGACGTGGCGCGCATTCCCGACATCGCCAAATCGCTGGCGCCGCACCGCGGCGTGCCGACCAAGCCGCTGCGCATCATGATCATGGGGATTCCCAACGTCGGCAAATCGACCTTGATGAACGCGCTGCTGAAAAAGCGCGTGGCCAAGGTGGGCGACGAACCGGCGGTGACCAAGGTGCAGCAGAAGCTCTACCTGGACAAGAACACGGTGCTGGTCGACACGCCCGGCATGCTGTGGCCCAAGATCGCCATGCCCAGCGACGGCCTGATGCTGGCCGCCAGCCACGCCATCGGCTCGAACGCGCTGATCGAAGAAGAAGTGGCCGAATACCTGGCCGGCGAGATGCTGCGCCGCTACCCCGGGCTGCTGGAGGCGCGCTACGGCTACAAGAACGTCGAAGAGATGGACGCCATCGCGGTGGTCGAAGGCATCGCCGCCAAGCGCGGCTACCGCCAGAAAGGCGGCGACTACGACTACGAAAAAGCCGCCCACATCTTCCTGCAGGACTACCGCACCGGCGCGCTGGGCCGCATCTCGCTCGAAACGCCCGCCACCCGCGAAGCCGCGCTGGCCGTGTTCGCCGAAGAGCAGCGCGTCAAAGCCGAACTCGCCGCCGCCAAGGCCGCCGCCAAGGAAGCCGAGCGCATGAAAGGCAAGCGCGGCACCTGAGCGGCGCAGTGTTGACTCAGTTGCTGTACACCAAAATGGGGTCAGGGTTAATTAATTTGGCAATTGTTGCAAAATTAATTAACCCTGACCCCAATTTGCGTTTAGGCAAAGCGGAAGCTGGAGACGGCGAGGCTGCCCATGAAGGCGTCTTCGTGGTAGACGTTGCTGGCGGGCTCGCCGCCGGCGGCGCCGTGGGCGACCATCAGCGGCAGCAGGTGCTCTTCGCGCGGGTGGGCGGCGCGGGCGGCCGGGGCGCTTGCCCACGCCAGCAGCCGCGCTTCGCGCTCGGCCGGCGGCAGCGCCATCGATTCGCGCAGCCAGGCGTCGAACTGGTGCGAGGCCGCCGCGCCCGCCGCGCCGAACTGGCGCAGGTTGTGGTAGCTCAGCCCGCTGCCCACGATCAGCACGCTCTCTTTGCGCAGCGGCGCCAGCGCGCGGCCGATGGCGATGTGCTCGGCCGGGTCCAGCCCCTGTTTCAGCGACAGCTGCACGATCGGCACGTCCGCCGCCGGGTAGATCGGCTGCATGGCCGAGAAGGTGCCGTGGTCGAAGCCGCGCTGCGGGTCGAGCTGGGCGGCGATGCCGGCGCCGTTCAGCAACTGCTGCACGCGCGCGGCCACCTCCGGCGAGCCGGGGGCGCTGTACTGGATTTCGTAGGTGTAGGCGGGGAAGCCGCCGTAGTCGTAGATCATCGGCGGCCTGGGACTGGCAGAGATCAGCGGCTCGCGCGCTTCCCAGTGCGCCGTCACCACCAGCACGGCCTTGGGACGCACGCCGCCGAGCTGGCGCGGGATGTCTTCCAGCGAGGCTTTCAGCGCGTCGTAGCGGCCGCCGTACTGGTCGAGCATCCACGGCCAGGGGCCGCCGCCGTGGGACAGGAAATAGGTGGGCAGTGCAGTGCTGGACATGGAGCGCTCCTGGGTTGCAATGCACGGACTATAGGCCTCGCCGCCATGTTCATCAATCGTGATTTCATGGATGGATCATTCAGGATTTGTTAATGATACCAATCAGCGCGAATAGGCGCGCGGCGCGCATCCAGGCCAGCAGCATGGCGATCGCCTGCGTCAGCAGCAGAGCCCACAGGAAACCGGCGGTGCCGACGTGCGGCAGGTGGATGCGTGCCAGGCCCAGCGCGGCCACCGCCGCCAGGCCGGCCAGGCTGATGGCCAAATAGCTGCCCAGCATCGCGCCCGGCCGGCGCGCCAGCAGGCGCAAGCCATGCCACCAGCCGATAACGGCCGAGCGGCGGCGCCGGTCGGCCGCCAGCACTGCGCGGCCCACGTCCAGCGTGGCCAGCGCCAGCGCGAACAGCAGCGCGGCGATGGCGTCGGCCGCGATGCGCAGCACCTGGCCCTCGTCCGGCGTGATGGCGCTGTCGGCGCCGCTGCCGGCCAGGTGCTGCAAGGCGCCGCCCAGGCCGAGCGCGGCGCCCAGCGGCGCCACGGCCCACAGCAGCATGCGGCACATGCGCGGGTATTCGGCGACGGCGCCGGCGAACAAGTCGCGCATGGCGGGCGTACCGCCGAAGCGCGCGGCGGTGGCGACGGCGCCGGTGAGCAGCGGCGAGAGCAGCAGCGTGAGCAGCAGCGCGCAGCCGGCGCCCAGCTTCATGGCCAGCGGATTGCGCCCCGGGTCGCTCATCAGGTCGGCGATGTTGGACAGGTCGAGCCGCTGCGCCAGCGCGGCCGCGTGCACCGAGTGGTCGAAAGAAGCGCTGAAGTGGCTCCAGAACGGCAGCGCCAGCGCCAGCGTGGGCAGCAGCAGGGCGATGGTCCACAGCGCCAGCAGGCGCCATTGCAGCGCGGCGCGCGCGGCGCGCAGGCAGTTTGTGATCAGTTTCATATTGTCGCGATCAGGGTCAGGAAGGCTTGCGCCAGCGCGGCCAGGTCGAAGGTCCAGCGGCGCGCGGCGGCGCCGTCGGCCTTCAGCGTGCGGCTGTCGTCGAGCTTGTTGATGTCGAGCAGATGCCGGCGCTCGGGATCGAGTTCGGCCGACACGGCCTTGGCCGGCTTCTGCCACACGAAGCGCTGCCAGCGCTCGCCGTTCTGCGGGTCCCATTTGACGGTTTCGCTGCTGCCGTCGGCGAAGCGCACCAGCAGCGTCTGCGGCACGGCGTCGCCGCGCCGGCGCACGACAACCTCGGTGCGGAAGGGGTAAGGGCCGGTGCCGGGCTTGGCCTGCGGATGGGCCTGCTCCCACTTTGCGCGCGCGTCCTCGATCTGCTGGTCGACCTGTTCCTGCGTCAGCGCCGCGCGCTTGCCGTTGACGATGCTGCTGCCCGGCTGCGGCAGCACTTCGTCGCTGCGGATCGATTGCACCCGGTCGTCCACCTTGCCGGTGCGGTAGACCTGCTGCGCGAACACGCGCTCCACCAGCGCGCGCTGCCCGCTCGCCTCGGCCAGCGTTTCGCGCAGGTCGGCGATGCTGGGGTGGCGGAAGCGCCAGCGCTTGTAGTATTCCTTGAAGGCCTGTTCGGTCGCCTCCTTGCCCAGCTGCGCTTCCAGGTCGTGGAAGAGGAGGGCGCCGCGGTTGTACACCGGGCCGATGCCCTGCAGGCGCGACCAGGCGTTCTGGCCGGCCGGGTCGGCCGGGTTTTCGCGCACGGCGCCGCCCAGTTCATAGTGGAAGCCGTCGAAGCCGGGCGAGATGCCCACGGCGCGCAGCCACCAGGGTGCCGGGTACAGCTGCTGCCCGCGCTCGCGCACCATGCGCATGTTCCAGTATTCGTTCAGGCCTTCATCGAGCAGCGGTTCCTCGAATTCGTTGGAAGCGATGATGCCGTAGAAGTAGCCGTGGCCGAACTCGTGGATGTTGACCAGGTCCAGGTCGAACTCCTCCGGCGACCTGGGCACCACTTTGGTGTAGCTGTCGGCGGTGTAGAAAGTGGGATATTCCATGCCCGCCGCCGCGCCGGCGTTGTGCGGCGGCAGCACCACGGTCAGTGTCTTGTAGGGGTAGGGACCCAGCGTTTTCGAGTAGTAGGTGAGCGCGTCCTGCGCGGCCTTCAGCGACGGTGCGGCGCTGGCCTGGAACTCCGGCGCGTACAGTACCTTGATGCTGACGGGCGGGCTGCCGGCGCCGCTCCAGCTGCCGGTCAGCGGCGGGGCGTAGCGCTTGTCGGCGGTCCAGGCGAAATCGTGCACGTCGCCTTGCACGTAGTGGTGGGTGAGCATGCCGGCCTTCTCCACCGGCGCGCCCTGCAGCTCGCCGGTGGCGCCCACCGTGTATTCCTTGGGCACGGTGAGTTTCACGTCGTAGCTGCCGAAGTCGGCGTAGAACTCGGATTCGGCGTGGTATTCGTGCACGTTCCAGCGCGGCCTGGTGGCGCCCCGTTCGCCCGGCAGCTCCAGCACGCCGATCTTGGGGAACCACTGCGCCACCAGGTGGAAGCTGCCGAAGTAGCCGCTGCGGGCCAGCAGCCGTGGCAGCTGGCTGTGGAAGTCGATGGCGAGCGTGGTGCTGGCTCCCGCTTCCACCGGCTGCGGCAGGTCCAGGCGCACCACGGTGCGGTCGCTGGCGGGGCCGTCGTCCGGCTGCACGAAGGACTGCTCCACCCTGGCCCCGCCCTGCGTCACGCTGCGCAGGTCGATATGGCCCCAGTCGCCGTCCTTGGGATCGGTGCTGAACATGCCGCCGCCCATGGCGCGGTGCTCGGTGAAGAAGGTGGTGCCGGCGTGCTCGAAGGCGTTCAGGTAGAGGTGCAGGTAGACCGTGCGCACCGGCTGCGCGCTGCGGTTGCGCCAGGTGAGCTGCTGCTTGCCGTCCACCGTGTGCCTGACCGGGTCCAGCGTGGCTTCGATCCGGTAGTCCACCACGCGGTCCGACAGCGTGGCCTCGCCGCCCGTGCGCGGGCCGCCCCAGGCGTCCGGTGCGCTGGGCACCGTCACCGCGCCGGCCTGCGCCGGGGCGAAGGGAATGCCGGTGTCGGTGTAGGGCTCGGGGATGGCGATGACCTGGACTTGCGCCAGGGCCAGCGCTGCCAGCGCGGCTGCTGCGGCTGCCGTGCATATGACGGCGGCGAGCTTGCGGTAGGGGTGTGCGTTCATGCCCGCCACTATAAACCAAGCCAGTAATAAATTACCAACGTTATCAACTTTGTGCGCAGGAGTATAATGGCGGCGTTTTGGTGCCCGCGTCCATGTCCATGGATGCAGTTAAACGGGAAACACAAGGCAGCCAGCGCTCATCGGCAGCGCGGCGGCCAAGGTGTGCTGCCCCCGCAACGGTACGCAAGCGCCGCGCCCGGATTTCCGGTTCGCGCGGCAGGCTGGATCGACAACCACTGTGCAGCAGCGTCTGCGCCGGAAGGTGATCCCGTCCCGTCTTGCCAGCCCGGATACCGGCCAATCCAGGTGGAAGCGCGACAGCTTCCGTTGAATCCAGCTTGCGGGGACGCAGGCGGATGCTCACTACGCGTAAAGACACAATGAACAACTCGAATTCCCGCCGTTCGCCGGCACCGCTGGCGCTTGCCGTCGCCCTGTGCTTCTCCGCTCCTTCCGCCGCATGGGCCCAGGCCGCGGCCGAGGCGCTGGCCCCGGTGGTGGTCACCGGCGCCCGTTTCGACAGCGACCCCTCGCTGCTGCCCATCGGCGCCACCGTCATCAGCGCGGCCGAGATCCGCCGCTCCGGCGCCAGCGACGTCAACCAGGCCATCCGCAAGGTCGGCGGGGTGCTGGGCCACCAGAGCCTGGACGGCAGCCCCGATTTTGCGCTGGACCTGCGCGGCTTCGGCACCAACAGCAGCCAGAACATGGTGGTGATGCTGGACGGCGTGCGCCTGTCCGAGAACGAGCTGAGCTCGGCCATCCTGTCCACCATCCCGGTCGACTCGGTCGAACGCATCGAGATCACGCGCGGCGGCAGCAGCGTGCTGTTCGGCGACGGCGCCACCGGCGGCGTGATCCAGATCGTCACCAAGCGTCCCGGCGAACGCACGGCGGGCAGCCGTGGCAGCGTGTTCGGCGAAGTGGGCCAGTTCGGCCTGCGCGAGGGCCGCGCGGCGCTCACGCACGGCGTGGGCAACTGGGCCTTCGACCTGTCCGGCGGCGCGCTCGACACCGACAACTACCGCGACAACAACGCCTTCAAAGCGCGCAGCCTGAATGCCGGGGCGCAGCTGGCCTCCACCGACGGCCGCGCCGGCGTGCGCCTGTCGAGCACGCGCCAGGACTCGCGCTTCGCCGGCTCGCTGAGCCAGGCCCAGTTCGGCGCCAATCCGCGCCAGGCCAGCACGCCGGATGACTTCGGCTCGCTCGACAGCGACCGCTTCACCGCCTTCATTGAAGCCAAGGTGGCCGGCTACGACCTGGCCGCCGAGCTGTCGCACCGCCGCAAGGAGCTCGAAGCGACTTATGTTTTCCCCACCTCGACCTACCAGGTCGACTACGAAAGCAAGCAGACCCAGTTCTCGCCGCGCGTGCGCAAGCTGAGCCAGTTCGGCGGCGTGCTGAACGAGGCGGTGGCGGGCGTGGACTTCATCGACTGGACCCGCGACGCGAAGGGCGCCAGCCCGTCCAGGGCGACGCAGAAGTCGAAGGCGCTGTACCTGCGCGATGAAGTCAAGTGGGACGCCTTCCGCCTGGCCGCCGGCGTGCGCCGCGAATTGTTCGACAAGGCCAACACCGATCCGTCGCCGTGGTCGGTGGCCAATTACGACGTGATCCAGGGCCTGAACGCCTGGGATGTGCAGGGCAGCTACGCGCTGTCGCCGAAGGCCACGCTGCACGCCAAGATCGGCCACAGCTACCGCGTCGCCAACGCCGATGAAAACGGCTACACCCCGCTGCCGGACAGCGTGCTGCAGCCGCAGACGTCGCACGACCTGGAACTGGGCACCGCCTACACCGACGGCGGCAGCAAGCTGTCGGCGCGCGTGTTCCGGCACGAGCTGCGCAACGAGATCTTCTACGATCCGACCGCGGGCGCGTTCGGCTCCGGCGCCAACACCAACCTGGCGCCGACCAAGCGCCAGGGCTTCGAGCTGGACGCGAGCGTCGAGCTGGCGCGCGACTGGACCCTGAGCGGCCACTACCAGCGCGTGAAAGCCACCTTCACCGAAGGCGCCGTCGCCGGCCGTGAAATGGTGCTGGTGCCGAAGAACGTGCTGAGCGCGCGCCTGTCGTGGACCCCGGCCGACGGCCAGACCGCCGACATCGGCGCGCAGTGGGTGGACAGCCAGCGTTTCGGTTCCGATTTCGACAATAGCTGCGCCGCGCGCATCCCGTCCTACACCACGCTGGACGCCCGCTATGCGCGCAAGTTCGGTGCCTGGGAAGTGGCGCTGTCGGGCCTGAACCTGACAGACAAGAACTACTACGGCATGGCGTTCCAGTGCAAGGGCGGCATCTACACCTCGGACGGCCGCCAGCTGAAGCTGTCGGCGCGCTACGAATTCTGAGGCGCGCCTGGCCCAGGCTTCATTAAATGAAGCTTAAAATCCCCGCTGGCCGGGGATTTTTGTTATCCGGCCTGATGGCGGGCCCAAAAAAATGGTAATCTCGCGGCGTTTGCCACTCTTACTCTAGAAGGACCTCTATGCGATTTCTGCGTCTGATCATTGCTGCCGCCGCCCTGTCGTTCACCGCTGCCGGCGCTTCCGCCGCCGAACCGAAGGAAGGCGTGGACTTCACGACGCTGGCTTCGCCTGTGCGCACCGACACCGGCAAGAAAGTGGAAGTGATCGAATTCTTCATGTATTCCTGTCCGCACTGCAACGCCATCGAGCCGATGATGGCCGACTGGGTGAAGAAGCAGGGCGACAAGATTGCGTTCCGCCGCGTGCACTTCCCGGCCGGCGGCCCGAACGACGCGCAGGCGCACGCCTACCTGACCCTGGAAGCGATGGGCAAGCTGGAAGAAATGCACAGCAAGATCTTCCGCGCCATCCACGTCGACCGCAACCGCCTGAACAAGGACGATGCGATGACCGATTTCCTGGTCAAGAACGGTATCGACAAGGCGAAATACCTGGAATACTTTAATTCCTTCGCCGTGCAGACTAAAATGAAGCGTGCAGCCCAGGTGGTGGCCTCGTACAAGGTCGACAGCGCGCCGACCATCGTGATCGATGGCCGCTTCGTCACGTCGCCTTCGCAGGCCGGCCGTCCGGGCATGTCGGAGATGGCGTCCCAGCAGGCGACGCTGCAAGTGATGGATTACCTGGTGGCCAAGGCCGCCAAGAAGTAAGTTGAAAGCACCATGAGCGATACCGAAAAAGAAGTGATGGCGATATACCGCGAGTCCGCGCCGGACGAGAACAAGCTGTTCTGGCGCAGCCATGTCAACCACGTAGCATGGAGCTTGCTGCTGGTCGTTATCGCCTTTTCGGTATGGCTGATGATAGCGCTGGCCAACGCCGAGAACCAGCGCAACGCCTACGCGGGCAAGAAGTGCGAAGACCGCATGTTCAAGGGCGAGACCGACATGCAGTGCATGAAAACGGTGCGCACGCGCGACCACTGGTGGGAGCACGTGGGCTACGCGCTCACGCACACCTCGCCGTAAAGGCCAACCCGCCGCGGCGGGTTTTTTTTCGTCAGCCGTGGATGCTGACGGTGCAGGTGGTGCCGGCCACCAGCGTCAGGTCCTTGGGAACCCCGTCGAGCTTGATGCGCACCGGCACGCGCTGCGCCAGGCGCACCCAGTTGAACGTCGGATTGACGTCGGCCAGCAGTTCGCGGCCGGTGCCGGCGTCGCGGTCGGTGATGCCGCGCGCGATGCTGTCGATATGCCCGCGCAGGATGGCGCCGCCGCCCATCAGGCTCAGCTCCACCGGCGCGCCGGCTTTCAGCAGCGGCAGCTTGGTTTCCTCGAAATAGCCCACCGCGTAATAGGACGCGCTGTCGATGATGGCCAGCTTGGCCGCGCCCACGGCGGCGAAGTCGCCGGCGTGCACGTTCAGGTTGGTCACATAGCCGGACACCGGCGCCCGCACCACGGTGCGTTCCAGGTTCAGCTGCGCCAGCGCGCGTGCGGCCTGCACGGCGCGCAGCTGGGCGCCGGCGCTGTCGGCGGCGAATCCGGCGCTCTCGCGGCTTTCTGCGGAGATCACGCCGTCGTCCAGCGCGGCGCGGCGCTGTGCTTCCCTGTTGCGGCGGCCGCGCTCGACCTGCTGGCCGGCCAGCGCTGCGTTGGCCTGCGCCAGCGCGGCGCTGTAGCGCGCCTGGTCGATCACGAACAGCACCTCGCCTTGCCGCACCTGCTGGTTGTCCTTCACCAGCACCTCGGTCACGGTGCCGGCCACATCGGCGCCGATGTTGACCACGTCGGCCTTGATGCGGCCGTCGCGCGTCCAGGCCGATTCCATGTAGCGGTCCCAGGCGGATTTGCCCAGCCACAGGGCGCTGCACAGCAGCAGGGCGGTAATGAGAAAGCGGAGGATCTTGGCGGTCATGGTCAATGGTGTAGTCAGGAATAGAGGCCCAGCGTCAGCGCGCTGAAGATGCAAACAAGCAGGCACAGGCGCACCAGCGCCGGGTGCCACGCGCGACGGTACAGGCCGGCGTGACCCAGCACCCAGTCAAGCGCGCCTTGCAGCAGCAGGCTGGCCAGGAACAGCGGCAGCAGGGTGGGAATCAGGATGCCGAAGACGGCGATTTCACGCGGCATGGCGGGCTCCGGGGCTGTGGCTGGCGCCAGCGCTGGGTTGCTGCAGCTGGTCCAGCAGGCAGGTGTAGATCGCGTGCAGATCGGTCAGTGCGGTGCGCAGGCGGGCGCTCCGGCCGGGCGCGGCATCCGGCAGCGCGGTGCGCACGGCTGTGCCGGCGCGCAGCACGGCGCCGACGGCGGTGGCGCAGCGTTCCTGCGACGGCGCCTTGAAGTAGGCCGCCAGTGCCGACACGCAGTCCTGCAGTGCGCTGCGGGCCTGGCTGCGGCCGGCTTCGCCGACCAGTGCGCGCAGCTCCAGCACCGAATGCCCCAGTTCCAGCAAGGTCAGGCCTTGGCGCACCACTTCGCGCGCGCCCTGTCCAGGCGCCGGCCCGGAGGCGGCGTTCAACTGGCTGAGCAGGTCGCGCACGCGGCTGTCGAAGCGGTGGCGGATCGCAGCCAGGCGCGGCGCGCCGGCGCGCCATCGCAGCGGCGGCATGGCGCGCAGCGGTGCGGTGCAAGTGGCCAGCGCTTCGCGCCACAGCGCGGCGGCCACATGGTCCTTGTGGCCCATGGTGTGCTCGGGCAGCACCACGGCGAAGATGGCCCAGGCCAGCGCCACGCCCAGCGGCATGGCCAGCGTGGTGTTGAGGAAGGCGGCCACGTCGTAGTGCGCCAGGTTCAGCGGGGCGATCACCTGCGCGCTGAACAAGGTGACGCCGATGCCGATGCCGGCGCGCTTGGGATCGGTGATCAGGTAGGCGCCCGCCGCGAACAGCGGCGCCGCGGCCAGCACCAGCATCGGGTAGCCGCCGCCCGGCATGACGAGCAGGAACTCGGTCAGGAAGGACAGCGGCCAGGCGATCAGGAAGCCGGTCATCACCTGCTTGATCATGGCGGTGGGGCGCGGCGACGAGGATGCCAGTGCGCAGAAGATGGCCGTCATCAGCACCGCATTGATGGCGTAGGGCCATGCCATCCAGTACCAGACGCCGGCCACGGCCAGCAGCGCGGTTGCCGCGCGAAAGCCGCTGGCCAGCACGATGGCGGGCGGCGTCTTGGGCATGTAGGCCTGGGGCTCGCTGGCCTGGCTGCGCTTGCGCCGGGCCAGGCCGTGGTAGACGGCGGCGAACTGGCCGAACTGGCGCGCAAAGCGTTCCAGCAGCTCGATGGCCGTTTCAAAGTCGATCCGGTGCGGCGGTGCTGGCGCCCCGTTGCTGGACCCGGGCGCGGAGCCGGGCGCGGGCGCATCGCGCTGCGCCGGGCCGCCTGCGTCCGCGGCCTCGGCCCGGGCAGCGGCGATCGCGGCGGCCAGCGCGCTCTGCATGTCGTCCAGTGCGGCGCCTTGCAGGGCGTCTCCGCGCGCCAGGGCGGCAGCCAGCCGCGCCAGCAGCGGTTCAATCAGCGCCGGCACGGGCGAGGCCGCATCCTGGCGCAGGCGGTGGGTCAGGCGGTGCAGGGTATAAAAGGTGGTGAGCGCGGCCATGAAGGCGTTGTTGAAATCGTGCAGCTGGCGGGTGTGGGCGCGCGCGTGCGCGGCTTCAAAGAAGGCGGCGGCGCGGCCGGATTCAAGCGCGGCGATGTCGGCGGCGAAGCGCAAGTGCGCCAGCTCGGTTTCGGCCGGCGGCGCCTTGTGCTCCAGCACGTCGCGGCAGAAGCCGAGGAAGCGCAGGTAGCGCGCCTGCACGGTGCGCATCACTTGCGCGCTCTGGTGGCGCGGCAGCAGCGCGTCGTGCACGACGGTGGCGCAGATCACCCCCAGGCTCACCTCCACCACGCGCGTGACGGCCAGCGCGAAGGCGCCCGCCGGGTGATCCAGCGCGGGGATGGCGATCATGGCGGCGGTATAGCCGGCCAGCACGAAGCTGTAGGATTGCTGGTTGCGGTACATGGCCGCGCCGCAGGTGCAGGCCGCGATCCACAGCGCCAGGCCGAGGAACAGCAGCGGCGCCTGCTGCGGGCACACGGCCACCAGCAGCAGCGCGCTGGCGCAGCCGACCACGGTGCCGAGCAGGCGGTAGAAGGCTTTCTCCAGCACCATGCCGCTGCTGGGCAGGGCCAGGATGAAGGTGGTGGTCATCGCCGTGGTGGGAGAATCGAGGCCGAGGCGGAAGGCCAGCCACAGCGCGGTGAAGGCGGCCAGCAGGGTCTTGGCGACGAACAGCCAGCGTTCGCCCTCGGTGGCGGCCCAGTCCCCGGTCAGCCGCGCCAGATTGTGTTTGATTTTGCAGGGGGCCGGGTCCAGGGTCATGTTTTCAGGTCAGGTCAACTGACGTTCTCTAAGTTTTCCAGCTGTCGCTTGAACAGCTGCTCCAAAAGCTTGCGGTCTTCCGCGCTGTAGCCGTCGTAGGCGCGGGTGGTGCGGGCCCAGACTTCGGGCATGACTTGTTCGATCAGCTTGCGGCCGCTGTCGGTGAGCGAAATCATGACGCAGCGGCGGTCGCCGGGCCGGTTGCCGCGCGTGATCAGGCCTTGCGCTTCGAGGTCGTTGCACACGCGCGTGAGGTTGGCCGGCTTTTCCATGCAAGCCTCGCCCAGCGTGGACGCGGTCGACGTTTCATCGTCCGAGCCGTACAGCACGGCCAGCACCATGTAGCTGGCGTCCACCAGGTCGTACTTGCGCAGCGCCGCGTTGGACAAGTCCTTCATGCGCTTCTGCACGTGGTACGTCAGCCGCATCAGGCGCATCATCTCTTCCGGAAATTCCGGTATGCGCGCGTGGATGTTTTTAAGGCGCTTGTTGGTCGCGTCGAAACTGCTCATTGCGCTCTCCTCTCCCTGTACGAAAGCCTTGATTGTACTATCGTTGTATCAGGGCAAATCCTGTTTAATTCCTCCCCCCAGCGCGGCCATCAGCGCCGCGTAGCTATCAAGACGCTTGCTTTGCACCTGCACCATCTGCTGCTGTTCGGCCAGCAGTGTCAGGCGCGCCTGCAATACGCTGAGCGCATCGGTCATGCCGGCCCGGAAGGCGCGGTCGGCCAGCGCGTGCGCTTTGCCGGCCGAGGCCAGCGCCTGTTCGGCCAGCTGGCGCTGCTGGTCAGCCGAGCGCGCCTGGGTGACCGCGTTGGCCACCTCGGCCAAGGCCTGCACCAGCGTGGCGTTGTATTGTTCCACGGCCATGTCGTACAGCGCGTTGCTGCTGCCCAGCTGGGCGCGCAGGCGGCCGCCTTCGAAGATGGGCAGGCCGATGGCGGGCGCCACGCCGCGCGTGGCCGACTGGGCGCTCAGCAGGCGGCTGAAGCCCAGCGCCTGGAAGCCGGCGAACGCCACCAGGTTGATGTTGGGGTAGAAGTCGGCGCGCGCCACGCCGATGCGTTTGGCGGCCGCTTCCACGCGCCAGCGCTGGGCCGCCAGGTCGGGCCGGCGCGCCACCAGTTCAGCCGGCAGGGCGCTGGGCAGCAACGCGCCGCGAGCACCGCTGTCCAGGGTCAGCACTGGCCGGGCGATGGTGTCGCCATCGCCCGGTCCCTGGCCGATCAGGGCCGCCAGCTGGTTGCGCAGCAGGGCGACCGCTTCGGCCGCCTGTTCCCGCTCGCGCCGTCCGGCCGGCAGCGTTGTTTCTATAGTGGCCACGTCGATGTCGCTGGCCAGGCCGGCATTGCGGCGGCGCTTGGTCAGCTCCAGGATCTGCCGGCGCTGTTCCAGGCTGGCCGCCACCGCGTCCTGCATGGCCCAGGCGCTGGCCAGCTGGATATAGCTGTGCACGATGGCCGTTTGCAGCGCCAGCCGCACCATCTGCGATTCGGCGGCGGCCATCTGCGCCTCGTGCAGCGCGGCGGCCAGCGCGTCACGGTTGCGGCCCCACAGGTCCAGGTCGTAGGACGCGGTGATGTTCACCGTGGCCTTGGTGGCGTAATTGCCGGCCAGCGGCGCCGGCACCGTGCTGTGCGCGGAATAGCGTTCGCGGTCGATCACGGCGCTGCCGTCCACGCGGGGCAGGCCGGCCGCTTCGGCCGCGCCGGCCAGCGCCTGCGCCTGGCGCACGCGTGCCAGGCTGGCCTTCAGGCTGGGATTGCCCTCCAGTGCGCGCGCCAGCAGGCGGTCCAGCTGCGGATCGTTCAGCGCCTGCCACCAGGCCTGCCGCGGCCACGCTTGCTGCGCGGCCCGGCCTGCCGCGGCGGCTTCTCCGATGGCGGCGCCTGCGTTCAGCTGCACCGGGTCCAGCTTGCGCGCCTGCGGCGGCGCGACCTTGTCCATGCCGGCGCAGGCGGCCAGCAGCAGGGCGGGGGCCAGCAGGGCGAGGGGACGCAGCAAGCTCATCGGCACGGTCGATGCGGGCTTACTTGGCGATGTGCTTGCGGGTCTGGGCGACGTCCATGTCGGCCTCGGTTTCGATCAGGGTGCCGTTCTTGCGGGCCTCGATCACTTCGGCGATGACTTCGGCGCGGGTGCGGCCGGTGCTGGGCTGGGACTGCCTGGTGTCCGCTGCGGGGGGCGAGGCCGGCGCGGTGGCTTGGGCCGAGGCGGCGGTTGCGGCGGCAAGGGCGAGCGTGGCGATGGCGGTCTTGATGAGGGTGGTCATGATGGTTCTCCTGATGAAGTGAAACAAGTATATCACTGAATAGTACATTTGTGAAATAAGTGAAAACCACAAGGCCTTGCACTGGTCGGTCGCGCAACCGGCTGGCCGGCAGGGCGGCGCGCGCCATGCCGTGATGCGCGCCGTTTGCGCTGCCGCTTTGCTACAGTCGATGCATACGCATTCTGGCTTATGGAGGCAATCATGGCAGGCAGCAGTACACTGGATCCCGATAATTTCCCCACCGCACCAGACCGCACCTTGGGACGCGGCCACGGCACGGGCGCGCTGGGACCGAGCGACAGTTCGGACTCCGGCAGCGATGTGAAGGGCGGCACCGCGGCGCGGGAGCTGGGCGACGCGGACCTGGACAGCGACACCGATTCGCGCGGCACCGGCGAGCGCGCCGAAGTGGGGCGCGAATCGGTGGAGCAGGACGGCAGCGATATCGATGTCGACCACGTTGAAACGGTCCCGCTGGTGGACCTGGAAGGCGACGAGGACAGCAGCGCCGGGGACCGGCGCTGAGCGGTAGTCCCGGTCAGGAGGCGGCGGACATCATGTCCGCCAGCCAGTCCACAAACACCCGCACGCGCGGCGACAGCTGGCGCTGGTGCGGGTACATCACCGACACCGGCATGGCCGGCGGCCGGCAGTCGTCCAACACCTCCCGGAAGCTGCCGTCCCGCAGCTGCGCGGCAACGTGGTAGCGCGGCAGCTGGATCAGGCCCAGGCCGTCGGCGCAGCACAGCACGTACGCTTCCGCGTTGCTGACCGACACGGAGCCCGGCAGCGCCACGCTGCGCGCCGCGCCGTCCACCATGAAATCGAACGGGAAGGTCTTGCCGCTGGCGATGGAATGGAAATTCACCGCGCGGTGCCGCGCCAGCTCGTCGAGCGTGCGCGGCGTGCCGTGCCGCTCCAGGTAGCCCGCGCTGGCGCAGGTGACCTGCTGCAGGCTGGCCACGCGCCGCGCCACCATGCTCGAGTCGCGCAACTCGCCGCCGCGCAGCACACAGTCCACGCCTTCGCGCACCAGGTCCACCAGCCGGTCGCCCATGCCGATTTCCAGTTCGATGTCCGGGTAGCGGGCGAAGAATTCGGACAGCCGGGGCAGCACGAAGTGGCGTGCCAGCGTGCCCTGCAAATCCACCCGTAACTTTCCGCGCGGCAGCACACCGCTGTTGCCGAAGCCGGCCTCGGTTTCCTCCACGTCCGCCAGGATGCGTACGCAGCGCTGGTAGTAGGCCTGGCCGTCCAGCGTGGCGCTCACGTGGCGGGTGGTGCGCTGCAGCAGGCGCACGCCCAGGCGCGCTTCCAGCTGCTTGATGGTGTGGGTGGCGGTGGCGGCCGGCAACTGCAGCTTGTCCGCCGCGCGGCTGAAACTGCCCAGTTCCACTATGCGCGTGAACAAGCGCATGGCGTCCAGTCTGTCCATGATTATTGGTGAATATTGAATTGTGATAGTGATTCTAGTGCATTTATTGACCATGGTGGTTAAGTGATACTGGCTTCACTGCAGCACACAACCCAAGCAAGGAGCCTCATCATGAACAGTACGAACAAACAAGTTGCCATCGTCACCGGCGCGTCGCGCGGCATCGGCGCCGCCATCGCCCAGCGCCTGGCGCGGGACGGCTACGCCGTGATCGTCAATTACGCCGGGAATGCGGCCGAGGCGCGGGATGTCGTCGGCGCCATCGAGGCGCACGGCGGCGATGCGCTGGCCGTGAAGGCCGACGTGTCCGACGCGGGCGCCGTCAAAGCCATGTTCGACAGCGCCGTCGAACGCTTCGGCCGGGTCGATGTGCTGGTGAACAACGCGGGCATCATGCCGCCCTCGCTGCCGTCGCTGGCCGACACCGACGACCAGACCTTCGACCGCCTGTTCGCCGTCAACGTGAAAGGCACGTTCAACACGCTGCGCGAGGCGGCCACGCGGCTGGAGCAGGGCGGGCGCATCGTCAACTTTTCCACCAGCGTGATCGGCCTCGGCTTGCCGGGCTATGCGGTGTACGGCGCCACCAAGGGCGCGGTCGAGGTGATGAGCAACATTATGGCCAAGGAACTGCGCGGCAAGAACATCCGCGTGAACGCCATCGCCCCCGGCCCCACCGCCACCGACCTGTTCCTGAACGGGAAGTCGGACGAGGCCATCCAGCGCATGTCGAACATGGCGCCGCTGGAGCGCCTGGGCACGCCGGCCGACATCGCCGCCGCCGTCGCTTTCCTGGCAGGCCCGGACGGCGCCTGGATCAACGGCCAGACCCTGCGTGCCAACGGCGGCCTGGTCTGACCTGCGCGCCTGGAATTGGCCTGACCGCTAATTAACCCTGACCCCATTTTGCCTTGGAGAATAGCTATGAAGAAATCGATCGTTCCGGTGACCGGTGCGGCGGCCGGAATCGGACACCTGGCCGTGAAGGCGCTGGCGCTGGCGGGACGGCCGGCCGACGCGGCCACCGTGGCGGCTTGCTCGCGCTACGACGGGCTGCCGGACCAGGTGGGCGCGGAGATAGCGCGTATCGTCGGCTTGCCGCACGGCGCGCGTCCGTTGCGCTCGGTGGTGGATTTTATCGACCACGGCGCGGCGGCGGTGACGGAGGTGGCCGAGCGGGCGCGCATCGAGTTCGCGCAGCGCATCGGCATTGCGGACTTGCTGCAGCCAGGCCTGCAATGAGGCGCGCGGCAAGGGCGCGCCGGCCATGAAGCAGTCCACCACCCATCTGCACCTGCTGCGCAACACGCTGTTCTTCACCCGGCTGGAACGCAGCCAGCTACAGTGGGTGATCGCCCATTCCACAGAGTGGGAGGTGCAGCCGGGCACGGAGATCAGCAAGCGGCTCGATGCGGCCGACCATCTGTGGGTGCTGCTGGACGGGGGCTGGCAAGTGGCGCAGCGCGGCAGGACTTACCCCGCCGGCCATGCCGACAGCCGCCTGGTGGCCACCACCCATAGTTATGTCATGCCGATCCGGCGCAGCGACTTCGACGAGATGCTCAAGCGCGGCTTTGACTTCGATGCGCATCTGCGGCAGGGCGCGGCGTTCTACGCCGGGACGGCCGACTGATGCGTACTGTACCAAGGTACAAGTTACAATCTGGCCCCGGAGCGCTAGCATCGCTGGCACAAGGGAAAATCCGGGCGGGATCATGGGGACAGTTTCAAACTTGGCGGATCGCTGCACGCTGGCGGCGCGGCGTTGTGCCGCGCGCCTGGCGGACACCTGCTTGCCGCGCGCGCTGTTGCAGCGCATCGCCAACCGCCGCGTGTCCATCGCGCTGATCGTCAGCCTGGCGCTGGCGGCCCTGGTGACGGTGGTGCTGCTGGCGTTCGCGGTGCTGTCGTACAACCAGGAGCGCGACGAGCGCTGGCGCGGCCTGCACCGGGAGCTCGACGCCAGCGCCGACCAGCTGACCGCCGCCATCGCGCTGCCGGCCTGGAACTTCGACGACAGGCAGATTGTCGCCATCGTCAGGGCCAGCCTGAATAACCGCGACCTGTACGGCTGCTCCGTCACCCTCAGCAACAAGATGCAGTTCGTTTTCCTGCGCAATGCGCAGGGCGTGCTGGAGCAGGTGGCGCAGCCGCCGGACATCCCTGCGCTGCGCACGGCCGAACGCCAGATCCGCATGGCGGGCCGCGAAATCGGCGTGGTGAAAATGTATGTCACGCCGCAGTACGTGCTGCAGACCTTGCGCGAGCGCCGCATTGCGCTCGGTTTCGCCATCGTGGCGCTGGATGTCACGCTGGTGCTGGGCGTGTACCTGCTGTTGTGGTACCTGATGCTGAAACCGCTGAAACTGGTGGGCGAGTACGCCGCCAGCGTGAAGGCGGGCGATGGCGCCGGCAAGGGACCGCACCAGTCGCTGTTCCTGGGCGAACTGAAAACGCTGAACGAATCGATCCTGGAAATGGTGGCGCTGCTGGACCAGCGCTACAGCGCCATGCAGGCCAGCGAGGAGCGCCTGGCGATCGCCACCGACGCGGCCCATATCGGCATCTGGGACTGGGACGTGGACACCAACCAGCTGCTGTGGGACCGCGAGATGCACCGCCAGTACGCCGTGCCGCAGGGCGGGTTCGACAACACGCTGACGGCGTGGGAGCAGCGCCTGCTGCCGGAAGACCTGGCGCGCGTGAACCGCCTGGTGGCGGAGGTGCAGCGCGGCGAGCGGCATTACACGGTCGAGTTTCGCATCCGCTGGCCGGACGGCCAGCTGCGCCACATCAAGGCGGCCGGCAAGGCCTTCCGCGACGCCGGCGGCGCGCTGCGGCGCCTGGTGGGCGTGAATTACGACATCACCGACATCAAGCAGGCGGAGGAGGAGCTGCGGCGCCACCGCAACCACCTGGAGGAACTGGTGGCCGAACGCACCGAGGCGCTGTCGGTGGCGGTCACGGAGGCGAAGGCGGCCAACCGCGCCAAGAGCGTGTTCCTGGCCACCATGAGCCACGAGTTGCGCACGCCGCTGCATTCGGTCATCGGCTTTTCGCGCCTGCTGGCGGACTCGCAATCCATGACGGAGGAAGAGAAGCGCAACCTGGGCGTGATCAACCGTTCGGGCCAGCACCTGCTCACCCTGATCAACGACTTGCTGGAGCTGTCCAAGATCGAGGCCGGCCGCATCACGCTGCAGTCCACCGTGGTGGCGGTGGAGGGCGTGCTGCGCGAGGTGATGGACATGCTGGGCGCGCGCGCGCGCCAGGCGGGCCTGCACATGACGCTGGACTGCCACGGCCTGCCCGCCGCGGTGCAGATGGACGGCGCGCGGCTGCGCCAGGTGCTGCTCAACCTGGTGTCGAACGCGGTGAAGTTCGCGCAGCAGGGCAGCGTGATGCTGATCGCGCGCGCGCAGCCGCTGGCGGGCGGGCGCCACCGGCTGTCGTTCTCGGTGCGCGACACCGGCAAGGGGATCGCCAAGGCGGACCAGCAGCGCATCTTCGAGCCTTTCGTCCAGACCGACAACACCGGCGCGCAGGAAGGCACCGGCCTGGGACTGACCATTTCGCGCGAGTTCGTGCGCATGATGGGCGGTGCGCTGGAGGTGGAGTCTGAACTGGGCCGGGGCGCCGAGTTCCGCTTCACCATCGACGTGTCGGGGGCGGATTATGTGCCGGGCGAGGCGCTGAACGTGGTGGAGGCGCTGGAAGCGTCGCAGCGCGGGCGCCGCATCCTGGTGGTGGACGACAATGAGGACAGCCGCCACCTGATCGACAGCCTGCTGTCGCCGTTGGGCTTCGAGGTGGAGCTGGCGGACGATGGCGCCGCCGGGCTGGCGGCGCTGCGGCGCGCAACCCCGGCGCTGGTGTTCATGGACTGGCGCATGCCGGGCCTGGACGGGCTGGCGGTGATACGCCAGCTGCGCGCCGAGGCGGCGCTGGCGCAGCCGCGCGTGGTGATGATGACCGCCCATGCTTTCGAGGAGGAGCGGCGCGAAGCGCTGGCGGCCGGCGCCGACGAGTTCCTGTGCAAGCCCATCGAGCAGGATCGGCTGTTCCAGGTGCTCGAGCAGCAGCTGGGCGTGCGCTTCCGGCGCCGCCAGCGGCTGCCGCCGGCCCAGCGCGCACCGCTGACCGAGGCGCGCCTGGCGCTGCTGCCATACGAGGTGCTGGTGGCCATGCGCGAGGCGCTGCATCTGCTGTATCCGGCGCGCGCACTGCAGCTGCTGGAAGCCTTCCGCGCCGACCACGGCGACACCGTGCTGGCGGTGGAGGCCATGCTGGCGCAGCACCAGTACCCGCAGCTGTGCAGCATGATTGAGTCGGTGTGCGCGGAGCAGGCGCGCTGAGGCGGCCGGTCAGCCGCGCCCGCGTGCGCCACTTCAAGGCGGTGTAAGGCGGCTGTTTTGCCGTTCGTCGCAGCTATTGCCGCTTCGTCGCAAACTGCTGCGGTGGCAGTGCGCATATTGATAAGCTGGCATCCTGCTGAGATCCAAGGAACGCCATGCCTGGTTTGACACTGAAAATGACGGCGCGCGACTGGCGCGCGGGGGAGCTGCATCTGCTGCTGGCGGCGCTGGTGGTGTCGGTTGCCGCCCTGTCGGCGGTGGGCTTCTTCGCCGACCGCATCCGCAACGGCATGCAGCGCGACGCCAGGCAGGCGCTGGCGGCTGATCTGCTGGTGAGTTCCGACGCGCCGCTCGATCCAGCCCTGCGCGCGGACGCCGCGGCGCGCGGCCTGCGCGCTGCGGCCACCACCTCCATGGTCAGCATGGCCACGGCGGGGCAGGGCGATGAGGCGCGTTCGCAGCTCGTATCGCTCAAGGGCGTGTCCGATGGCTACCCCTTGCGCGGCGCGCTGGCGTTCGCCCCGGCCAGCGCGCCCGCCGCTGCGGCCGAGCCTCCGGCGCCCGGCACGGCCTGGATCGATCCCGCCCTCGCCAGCCGGCTCGCGCTGCATAGCGGCGGCAAGCTGCGCGTCGGCGACGCGGAATTTACCGTCGCCCGCGTGATTGCCGTCGAGCCGGACCGCCGCTTTTCCCCTGTCAACCTGTCGCCGCGCGTGATGCTGGCCGAGCGGGACCTGCCCGCCACCGGCCTGCTCGCGCCCGGTGTGCGCGCCACCTACGGCCTGCTGCTGGCTGGCGAGCCGGCCGCCGTGGAAGCCTTCCGCGCCGCCCTGCAAGCCCGCCTCGCCGCCGCCGACAGCAGCAATGTGCGCATCCAGACCGTCAAGGACAGCAGCGCCGCCCTGGGCCAGACGCTGGACCGCGCCAGCGCTTTCCTGTCCCTGGTCAGCCTGCTGACAGCCATGCTGGCGGCAGCCGCCATCGCCATGGCCGCGCGGCGCTACATGCTGCGCCACATTGACGCCTGCGCCATGCTGCGCTGCCTCGGCTTGCGCCAGTCCCAGGTACTGCGGCTCTACCTGACCGAATTCCTGGTGCTGGGCCTGGCCGGCAGCGCTGCCGGCGTGCTGGCCGGCTACGCCGGCCACTTGCTGTTGCTGGCATGGCTGGAGCCATTGCTGCCGGCCGGCTTGCCTGCCGCCGGCTGGGCGCCCGCCTTGCAAAGCCTGGCTGCAGGCTTGATCCTGCTGGCCGGCTTCGCGCTGCCGCCGCTGCTCCAGTTGCGCGACGTGCCGCATGCGCAATTGCTGCGCCGCGAACGGCACGCGCCGCGCGGCGCCACGCTGGCCGCATGCGCCTTGGGCGCCATCATGTTCTGCGGCCTGATGCTGTGGATTACCGGCGACGCCGCCCTCGGCGCCGTCAGCGCGGCCGGCTTCCTGCTGGCGGCCCTGCTGTTCGCCGCCGCAGCCTGGCTGGCCCTGAAAGCGCTGGGCCGCCTGCGCGGCGCATTCGGCAACCCGGCCTGGCGCTTCGCCGTCACCGCGTTGCAGCGCCGGCCCGGCGCCAGCGTCGCGCAAACCGTCGCATTGGCCATCGGCTTGACGGCGCCGCTGTTGCTGACTGTGGTGCGCGGCGATCTGCTGGACGCATGGCAAGCCGCTACCCCGGCCAATGCCCCCAACCACTTCATCGTCAACGTGCAGCCGGACCAGGTGCAGGATGTCGCCTCGCGGCTGCAGCACTACGGCAGCCCGGCACTGCACCCCAGCATCCGCGCGCGCCTGCTGGCGGTCAACGGCAAGCCGGTGCGTGGCAAGGACAACAAGGAAGCGCTCGGCCACGCGGACGTGGACCTGTCCACCGCCGCCGCGCTGCCTGCCGCCGACACGGTCATCGCCGGCCGCTGGTTCGATCCCACGTCGAACAAGGCTGAAGCATCGCCCGACGAGGGCATTGCGCAGGCATTCGGCATCCAGCCTGGCGACAGCCTGAGTTTCGATGCCGGCGGCCTGCCGCTGCAAACCGTGGTGAGCAGCGTGCGCAGCACGGACCGCCGCGCGCGTACGCCCAGTTTCGAGTTCATGCTGAACAGCGTGGCGGCGCAAGGCCTGCCGCGCACTTACGGCGCGGCTTTCCACGTGCCTGACAATGACCGCAAGGTGGCCGACCGCCTGGTACAGGACTTCCCCAATGTCACAGTGTTCGATTTTGGCTTCCTGGTGCGCCAGATGCAGGCGGTGCTGGCGCAAGTGAGCGTGGCAGTGGAATTCCTGTTCCTCTTCACGCTCGCGTCCGGCCTGCTGGTGCTGTACGCTGCACTGGCCGGATCGCAAGATGAGCGCAAGCGCCAGGCAGCCTTGCTGCGCGCGCTGGGCGCCACCCGCAGCCAGCTGGCGCGCGCGCAGTGGATGGAGCACCTGCTCACCGGTGCACTGGCCGGTCTGCTGGCGGCGGCATGCGCCACGCTGTGCAGCTGGGCGCTGGCGCGCTTCGTATTCGAACTGCCCTGGCGCTGGCCGCTGCTGTTGTGGGCGGCGGGCCTGGCGGCGGGATCGGCCAGCGCCGTCGCCGGCGGCTGGCTGGGCCTGCGCAACGTATTGAATCAACCGCCGCTGCTCACGCTGCGGCAAGCTTAAGGAGATGCAAATGCAGTCCATCATAGAAGTGCGCGGCCTGGGCAAGCGCGTAGCCGACGCCACCGGCGAGCTGACCATACTCGACGACGTGAACTTCAGCGCCCGGGCCGGCGAGACGCTGGCCATTGTCGGCGCGTCGGGCTCCGGCAAGTCCACGCTGCTGGGCATCCTGGCCGGCCTCGATACGCCCAGCAGCGGCACCGTGCGGCTGGACGGCAGCGACATCTTCGCGCTTGACGAAGACGGCCGTGCCGTGTTCCGCCAGGCCAAGCTGGGCTTCGTGTTCCAGTCCTTCCAGCTGCTGCCGCACTTGACTGCGGTGGAGAACGTGATGCTGCCGATGGAGCTGCGCGGCGAAGGGCATGCGCGGGCGAAGGCGGAGGCGATGCTGGAGCGGGTGGGGCTGTCCACCCGCCTGCGGCACTATCCGAAATACCTGTCCGGCGGCGAGCAGCAGCGCGTGGCGCTGGCGCGCGCGTTCGTCACCGAGCCGCCGCTGCTGTTCGCCGACGAGCCTACCGGCAGCCTGGATGCGGCCACCGGCGAGGCCGTGATGCAGCTGATGTTTACCCTGAACCGGGAACGCGGCTCGACGCTGGTGCTGGTAACGCACGACAGCAAGATCGCCGCGCGCTGCGGCCGCACCGTGACCATGGCCGCCGGCCGGCTGTCCGGGCAGCTGGCACGGGAGGCCGCATGATGTCCCGCGCTGTCCTGGGCGCTTGCTGCATGGCCGCCCTGGCCACCATGGCGGCTGTCCCCGCCCGCGCCGACGGCCTGGCCGACCTGAAAGGCGCCCTGGCCCGCTTGCAGGCGCAAACGCCGCTCAAGGCCACGCTTGAGACCAGGACCTGGCGCCGTACCGGCGAGGGAAAGGATGCCGAGGAATTCTCGGGCCATGCCGCCGTGGCGCTGGAAGACGGCAGCCAGGGCATGCGCCTGCAATATAGCCGCGACTTGCTGTCCCGCATGGACGGCGAGCAGCAGGCTGTCGCCAAAAATCCCAACGCCAGGACGCCGACCTTGTACGCCATGCGCGAGCTGGGGCCGGACGATTTGCGGCCCATGGTGTCCGCCGCCGAAGGCCTGGCGCGCCAGCTGGAGCGCGGCACCTTCAAGAGCGAGAAGGCCGCCGCCTACGGCGGCAAGCCGGCGCGCCAGCTGACCTTCAATGTGCCCGTGACCACGCTCAGCGACCGTGACCGCAAATACATCAAGGACTTCAGCGGTTCGCTGGAGGTGTGGATAGGCGCCGACGGCACGCCCATGGCCAGCAGCCTGAATCTGCACGCCACCGGGCGCGCCTTCGTGGTGGTGAGCTTCGAATTCAAGCAGGAAGAGCAGAGCGTGTATGCGCTGGCGGGCGACCGCCTGATGATCGCCCGCAAGGAGAGCAAGACCAGCAACGCGGGCGCCGGGGAGCGGTCCGAGGACCGCATCATCAAGACGCTGCAGCAGGGCTGAACCGCCAGCCCCGCCGCAAGCTAGTTGTACAGCACTCCCGGCAGCCACAACCCGATTGCGGGGAACATGTACAGCAGGAACACGCCCAGCACCTGGATCGCCATGAAGGGCAGCATGCCGAGGAAGATCTGGTTCAGGGTCACGTGCGGCGGCGCCACGCCCTTCAGGTAGAAGGCCGACATCGCCACCGGCGGGGACAGGAAGGCGGTCTGCAGGTTCATCGCCACCAGCAGGCCGAAGAACAGCGGGTCGATGTTGAAGTGGCCCAGCAGCGGTATGAAGATGGGCATGAAGATCACGATGATCTCGGTCCACTCCAGCGGCCAGCCGAGCAGGAAGATGATGACCTGCGCCAGCAGCATGAACTGCACCGGCGTCAGGTCCATGCCCAGCACCCAGCTGTTGATCAGCTCCTGCCCGCCCAGCAGCGCGAACGCGGCCGAGAAGATGCTCGAGCCGACGAACAGCCAGCACACCATGGCGCTGGTCTTGGCGGTGAGGTGGGCCGACTCGCGCAGCATGCCGATGTTGAAACGGCGGTAGGCGACCGCCAGCACCATGCCGCCCAGCGCGCCCATGGCCGCCGCCTCGGTGGGGGTGGCGAAGCCGAACACGATGCTGCCCAATACCGCCAGGATCATGAACGCCAGCGGGAACAGGGATCCCATCAGCATTTTCAGGATTTCCAGGCGGGCGAAGGAGAAGTAGGCGTAGAACAGCAGCAGCGCCACCGTGCCGATTCCCAGCGCGATCCAGTAGCCGGCCGGCGCCGGCTTGGGCTGCGGCGCGTCCGCCGGGGCGGCGGCGGTGGCCGCTGCGCCGTTGCGTGCCGTTGCGGCTCCCGCTGGCGGCGTGGCGGCGGAGCTGCCCGGTCCGGCTGCAGCGCCTGCCGTGCCGGTCGCCGTATCGCTTGCCGGCTGCGGCGCCTCCGTGCCGGGCGGCTCGGCCAGGTCGTTGTTTGCCGGCGGTTCTTCCAGGCCGCCTTCCGGCGGCGGCTCCGCAAGGCCGCCTGCGTCGCTGCCGGACGAACTCAGATCCTGCGCGCTGCCCATCTCCACCAGTTCGCTGGGCGGCGCGGCAGGTTTGGTGACGATGCCATAGCTCGCCCCCATGAAGGCGGCGAACGCCAGCGCGGGCAGCAGCGCGATAAACAGCTGCTGCATCAGCGTGCGCTTGCTCGCGCCCGCCGGCGCCGGAGCCGCCTGCGCCAGCGCTGCGGCCAGTCCCGGCACGGCCATCGTGCGCCTGGACGCGGTGATGGCTTGCGCGAACGGCGGCAGGGCCACGCTGCGTTCTTCGGCAGTGAGCGGCGGCGCCGCGCTGGGCTTGAGTTTGGCCACCAGCATGACGTAGCCCACATACAGCACGGCCAGCATGACGCCGGGGAACAGCGCGCCCGCGTACAGCTTGACCACCGACACCCCGGCGGTGGCGCCGTACACGATCAGCAGCACCGATGGCGGGATCAGGATGCCCAGGCAGCCGCCGGCGGTGATGGCGCCCGCCGACAGCTGGGTGCTGTAGCCGGCCTTCAGCATGGCGGGCAGGGCCAGAAGGCCCATCAGTGTGACCACCGCGCCGACGATGCCGGTGGCGGTGGCAAAGATGGCGCAGGTGACGATGGTGGCCACCGCCAGCGAACCGGGCACGCGCGCCATGGCGATGTGCAGGCTCTTGAACAGCTTCTCGATCAGGTTGGCGCGCTCCACCAGGTAACCCATGAAGACGAACAGCGGGATCGAGATGAGCACGTCGTTCGCCATCACGGAGTAGGCGCGCTGCACCATCAGGTCCAGCGTCAGCTGGATGGCCTGGTTGGGATCGCGGCTATGAAAGGCGTACCAGGCGAACAGCACCCCCATGCCCATCAGCGTGAACGCAGTGGGGAAGCCCAGCATGATGGCCACCACCACCAGGGCGAGCATCAGCAGGCCGACGTGGCCGTTGGTCATGTCGGCCGGCGCCGGCATCAGCGCGAACAGGGCGATGACGATGCCGATCAGCATCGACAGGCCGAACCAGATCTCTTTCCTCATTTTTGTTCTCCAAGATCGTCCGCGTGCACCATTTCCTTGAGCTTGTCGACGTCCACTTCCTCGACATCCGGCTCGCGCGAAGGCCATGCGCCATCGCGCAGGCACAGCACGCAGCGCACGATCTCCACCGCGCCCTGCATCAGCAGCAGCGCGCCGGACAGCGGGATCACCATCTTGAAGGGATACAGCGGCGGACCGTTCGCGGTCAGCGTGGAATGCTCGTTGATGGCCAGCGACTCGGCCGCGTAGGTGTAGCCGGCCCACACCAGCGCCACCACGCCGGGAATGAAGAAGGCGATGTACAGCACCAGGTCCAGTCCGGCCTGCAGCCGGGGCGGGAAGAAGCTGTACAGCACGTCGCCGCGCACGTGGCCGTTCTTGGCCAGCGTGTAGGCGCCCGCCATCATGAAGGCGGCGCCGTACATCATGATCATCAGGTCGAAAGCCCAGGGGTTGGGGCGGTTCAGCGCGTAGCGCGCGAACACTTCCCAGGAGATGAGGAAGGTGAGCACGACAATCAGCCAGGAAAAGGCCTGGCCGATCCAGCTGCTTACCCGGTCGATGAAAAACAGAACGTTCTGCATGCAGGGACTCCGGAACAAGGTGTGGGCGCGCGTGGCATGCGCCAGCGCGCGGGCCGGCGCGGCCGGCTATGGCGCGCGCCGGGTGCTGCCGGTCCCGCAGTCAGGCCTTCCTGCCGAAGTAGTGGTTGTACGCCATGCGGCGCGGATTGTTGGTGTCCATGTCCCACTTCATGGCGCGCGCCGCAAATGCGCGCTGCGACTTTTCAACCTCGCGGAACAGCGGATTGTCGGCGCCTTTCTTGGCCACCACCTCGTCCCATATTTTCAACTGCTCCTGCAGCAGGGCGTCCGGCGTCTTGTAGAACTTCACGCCGTCTTTCGACTGCAGTTCGCCGTAGTCCTTGGAATAGCGGTCGATCGCCTTCCACGACATGTCGGCCGACGCCGCCTCGACGGCGTTGTCGATGATGGCCTTCATCTTGGCCGGCAGGGCATCGTACTTGGTCTTGTTGAAGGTGATCTCGAACTGCTCCGAGCTTTGGTGGAAGCTTTGCAGCATGCACACCTTGGAGACGTCCGGGAAGCCCAGCAGGCGGTCGGACGTGGCGTTGTTGAACTCCGCGCCGTCCAGCAGGCCACGGTCCATGGCGGGCACGATCTCGCCGCCGGGCAGTGCGTTGACCGCCGCGCCCATGGCGGTGAACAGGTCGATGGCCAGGCCGTTGGTGCGGAACTTCAGGCCCTTCAGGTCGTCCTTCTTGGTGATCGGTTTTTTGAACCAGCCCAGCGGCTGGGTAGGCATGGGGCCGGTCAGGAAGGACACCACGTTGGCGCCGATCGACGAATACAGCTTGACCAGCAGCTCCTTGCCGCCGCCATATTTATGCCAGGCCAGCACCATGTTCGCATCCATGCCGAACACCGGGCCGGAAGTCCACAGCGCGATGGCGCTCTGCTTGCCGTAGTTGTAGCCCATCACGCCGTGGCCGCCGTCCAGCGTGCCTTTCGACACCGCGTCCAGCAGGCCGAAGGCAGGCACCACCGAGCCGGCCGGCAGCACTTCGATTTTCAGCTCGCCGCCGGTCATGTCGTTGACCTTCTTGGCGAAGTCGCCCGCGTATTCGTGGAAGATATCCTTGCTCGGCCAGGTGCTCTGGAAGCGCAGCTGGGTGGGCGCTTGGGCGGTGGCGATCATTGGCAGGGCGAGCGCTGCGCCTGCGGTGCCGGCGGCGGCGTTGCCCAGAAACTTGCGGCGGGTGCTGAGGGACTGCTTGGCTGGGGTGTCGATCTTCTTCATCGTGTGTCTCCTGTTGTAATTTTGTACATGGAACAAGCCGATAAATCCTGATGCGATGAGATCTGAGGCGAAGTGATACGGGGCGACGCGGCGGGGTACCTCCTGTGTGTCAAGTTACTGATAACTGAATTGCAAGAATGTTCCAGCATGCTTACAGATTGCTTACACCGGGCTTACACGCAACGAAGGCTGTGCACGCTTCAGGAAATCAGTATATGATGACCATCATCTGGTTGGTTTATCAGAATTAATCTGCGAAGTAAGCCAGCCAGACTTTTTTTTCGACAATAATATGATGAGCATCATATTCCATAAATCTGAGAGGGAATGCCATGAGTAAGCAAATTGCAGTGATCACCGGCGCGTCGTCGGGCATCGGCGAGGTGTACGCGGACCGCCTGGCCCGGCGCGGTTACGACCTGGTGCTGGTGGCGCGCCGCGCCGAGCGCCTGCAAGCGCTGGCCGCCCGGCTCACCGGCGCGCACGGCGTCCGGGTCGACACGCTGGTGGCCGACCTGGAAACGGAACAGGGCCTGGCGCGCGTCGAGCAAGTCCTGGCCAGCGGCCCGGCGGTCAGCATCCTGGTCAACAATGCCGGGCTGGCCCGCCTTGCTCCGCTGCAGGCCAGCCCGGTGCAGGACTCCCTGTCCCAGATCGCCCTCAACATCACGGCGCTGACCCGCCTGGCGCATGCGGCGCTGCCCGGAATGATCTCGCGCAAGGAAGGCGTCATCATCAACATCGCTTCGGTCTTGGGCTTGCACACGCTGCCCTTCAGCGCGGTCTACAGCGGCACCAAGGCCTTCGTGGTGGCGTTCAGCCGCGGCCTGCAGCAGGAACTGGCCGACACCGGCGTCAAGGTGCAGGTGGTGCTGCCCGCCGCCACGGCCACTGAGGTCTGGGACAACTCCGGCGTGCCGCTGGCCGCGCTCGACCCTGCCACCGTAATGCAGACCGGCGACATGGTGGACGCCGCCTTGCGCGCGCTCGACCAGGGCGAGCAGCTCACCCTGCCTTCCGTGGCCGATGCGGAAGCGATCGATCGTTTCGAGACTGCCCGCGTGGCGCTGTTCGATGCGTCGCAAACCGGCAAGGTCGCTCCGCGCCTGCTGCCGCACTGATTCAACTGAACCCGATCAAGGATACTGCCATGTTATTTGACGCCTACTCCCTGCGCGCCACCGTGCTGAAGAACCGCGCCGTGATGTCGCCGCTCACCCGCAGCCGCGCCGTGCACAACAACACCCCGAACAGCCTGATGGCCACCTACTACGGCCAGCGCGCCGGCGCCGGCCTGATCATCACCGAGGGCACCTCGCCGTCGCCGAACGGGCTGGGCTACGCGCGCATACCCGGCCTGTTCAACGACAGCCAGGTGCAGGGCTGGAAGCTGGTGACGGAAGCGGTGCACGCCAAGGGCGGCAAGATCGTGGTGCAACTGATGCACACCGGCCGCGTGAGCCACCAGGCCAACCTGCCGGCCGGCGCTGAAGTGCTGGGACCGTCGGGCCAGACTTGCCCGGGCGAGATGTGGACCGACAGCCAGGGCAGCCAGCCGCATACCGCGCCGCGCGCGATGACCGACGCCGACATCGCGGCCACGGTCAGGGAGTTCGCCACCGCCGCGCGCCTGGCGCTTGCCGCCGGCTTCGACGGAATCGAACTGCACGCCGCCAACGGCTATTTGCTGGAGCAATTCCTGAACGCCAACGTGAACCGCCGCAGCGACAACTACGGCGGCTCTTCCGAGGGACGCAACCGGCTGGTGCTGGAAGTGGCACGCGCCGCCGCGAACGAGATCGGCGCCGAACGCGTCGGCATCCGCCTCTCGCCATATGGCGTGTTCAACGCCACTGGCGGCTACGATGGCGTGGACCAGCAGTACCGCGCGCTGGTGCAGGAACTGTCGGCACTGGGCTTGATGTACGTGCACGTGCTGGACCACTCGGCGCTGGGCGCGCCGCAGGTCCCGGCCGAGCTCAAGGCCGGCCTGCGGGCGGCATTCAAGGGACCGTTCATCCTGGCGGGCGGCTTCGGCAAGGAGAGCGCGGAGCGCGCGCTGGCCGAGGGCCGGGCGGACCTGATCGCGATGGGCCGCGCCTTCCTGGCCAATCCCGATCTGGTCGAGCGCATGCGCCTGGACCAGCCCCTGAACGCGCCCGACCCGGGCACCTTCTACACGCCGGGCGAGCAGGGTTACACGGATTATCCGGCGCTGGCAGCTTGAGCACAGGTGAAAAATGAAAGCACTCGTCCTGAAACGCTACGGCGGCGCCGGCAATCTCGAGCTGTCCGATGTCCCCCGGCCACTGGTCAAACCGGATGAAATCCTGGTGCAGGTGCACGCTGCCGGCCTCAATCCGGTCGACAACATGATTTCGAAGGGCATGTTCAAGCCCATCATCAAGCTCAAGCTGCCCGCCACCATGGGCAGCGACCTGGCCGGCGTGGTGCTGCAGGTGGGCAGCCGCGTGAGCCGCTTCAAGGCGGGTGACGCGGTGTTTGCCAGCGTGTTCGACCTGGGCGTGGGCTCGCTGGCTGAACTGGTCGCCGTGCCCGAATCCGCCGCAGCGCACAAGCCGGCCAATCTGGACTTCGTGCAGGCGGCCTCGGTTCCCATGGTGGGGCTCACCTGCTGGCAAGCGCTGCAAGAGCGCATCCAGTTGCGCCCGGGGCAGAAGGTGTTCATCCCGGCCGGATCGGGCGGCATTGGCACGTTCGCCATCCAGCTGGCCAAGCACCTCGGCGCCAGGGTCGGCACCACCACCAGCACCGCGAACCTGGAGCTGGTGCGCAGCCTGGGCGCCGACGAGGTGGTCGACTACAGGAAGGAAGAGTTCGAGCGCGTACTGGAGAACTACGATGCCGTGCTCGCAACGGTCAAGGGCGAAGGGCTGGAAAAGGCCGTGGGCATACTCAATCCCGATGGCGCGCTGGTCTCGCTGGTCGGCCCGCCGGATGCCGCCTTCGCGCGCGCACGCGGCATGAATGTGCTGATGCGCTTCGTGTTCGGCCTGTTGAGCCGCAAGATCAGGCGCCTCGTGCAGCGGCGCGACGCGCGCTACTCCTTCATGTTCGTGCGTCCCGACGGCCGCCAGCTGGCCGAGATCGGCGAGCTGCTGCAGCGTGCGCGCCTGCGCCCGGTGATCGACAAGGTGTTTCCGTTCGCACAGGTGCAAGAGGGGCTGGCCTATCTCGAGCAGGGCCGGGCCAGGGGCAAGGTTGTGGTGCAGATGGTTCAGGGTTGGCAGGGGACGGCGAAATCCACGTGATAGTGCTCGTCGTGCCGCACCCAGGGGCTGGATTTCATGAAGCGCAAGTGCTGGCGCAGATACGCGCCGCGCGGCGTCGCCATCAGCTGCGGCAGGTAGCGCGGATCGACGATCACCAGCGCCAGGTCCGCCTCCTGCGCCAGCGCGGCCTGGCGCAGCGCGTGCAGGTGATCCGCCAGGGCCGCGAAGTCGATGCGGTATGCGCCGTAGCGGCCCTGGGCGTCGAACTCGATGTCATAGCCGAAGCGGTTCAGCGGATTCGATGGCAGCATGGCCGATTGGCCGTCCGCCCCCAGGACCGGCATGAAGAAGTCCACCGAGGTGCCGGTCTGGTGCGTTTTGTGCGGCTTGAACGGCCCGCCGTTCTTCAGCCCGACCTCGCCGTAGACGTAGTGCGTCTCCGGGCGCGACGCCGCCAGCGCGGCGTAGGCGTCCTCCACGATGCGCGCCACCCGGGAATGCGCATAGGTGCGTCCGGCGGATGCCGCCAGCGCGCTGTAGGAGGAAAAATTCACGCCCTTGGCCGCCAATTGCACGCCGCCTTCGAGCCGTCCGCTGGCCACGCGGCCGTGGCATTGGCTTTGGGCCGCCAGGGCGTTTCCAGCGGCGAGGGCGGACAGGGCAAGCAAACTGAAGAGTTTCATCGGGCAGGTATCCAGAGACGAAAAAAAACCTGCGCCGCAGCGCAGGTTTTCGGGAAGCGGACGCCTCGCGATTAAGCGAAGTTGGCGGCCGCGAAGTCCCAGTTCACCAGGTTGAAGAAGTTCTCAACATACTTCGGACGCAGGTTGCGGGTGTCGATGTAGTAGGCGTGCTCCCACAGGTCGCAGGTCAGCAGCGCTTTGTTGTCGGTGGTCAGCGGGGTGGCGGCGTTGGAGGTGTTGACGATGTCCACGGTGCCGTCCGGCTTTTTCACCAGCCAGGTCCAGCTCGAACCGAAGTTGCCGATGCAGGACTTGGTGAACTCTTCCTTGAACTTGGCGAACGAACCCCATTTCGCGTTGATCGCGTCGGCCAGCGCGCCGGTAGGCTCGCCGCCGCCGTTTGGCTTCAGGCCGTTCCAGTAGAAGGTGTGGTTCCACACCTGGGCCGAGTTGTTGAAGATGCCACCGGAGGACTTCTTGATGATCTCTTCCAGCGACAGGGCTTCGAATTCGGTGCCCTTGATCAGGTTGTTCAGGTTGGTGACATACGCTTGATGGTGCTTACCATAGTGGTATTCCAGCGTTTCTTGCGAGATGTGCGGCGCCAGGGCGTCCATTGCATACGGCAGAGGTGGCAGGGTATGTTCCATGTGTCTATCCTTTTGGTTAAGTCTGAAAAGTCATTTTTGCTGAAACGACCATCATTGTAATCCTTAGCGGGCCAAGGCGCTGAATTGCCCCCGGATGGTGTGGGGGCAAGCGCGTGCCGCCGGGCGTCAGCGGCGCCGCGTGGTTTCGCGCACCACCAGTTCCAGCGGCGGCACCTGCGCCTGCACCGGCTCGCCGTTGATCAGGCGCAGCAGCGCGTGGGTGGCCACCAGCCCCATGTCGTATAGCGGCTGGCGTATGGTCGTTAGCGGCGGCGTGGTATAGGACGAGCCGGGCAGGTCATCGAAGCCGACCAGCGACACGTCGTCCGGCACCCGGATGCCCTTGCGGTACAGGCACAGGCGCACGCCGTAGGCGCTCTGGTCGTTGGCGGCGAACACGGCGGTGAACTGCTGGCCGGTGTCGAACAGGTGGTTGACCGCCAGCAAGCCGCTGTTTTCATGGAAATTGCCCTCGACCATCAGTTTCCGGTCGACCGCGATGCCGGACTCGCTCAGTGCGCGGCGGTAGCCGGCGGCGCGCTCCTCGGCGTCGATATTGTCGGCCGGGCCGGAGACGAAGGCGATGCGCCGGTGGCCCAGCTCGATCAAATGGCGCACCGCCATCCAGGCGCCGTATTCATTGTCCTGCTTGAAGCCCAGCGCGCTGCGCGTGTTCAGGCTGCGGCCGGTGGAGACGATGGGGCGCTGGGCCGAGAATTGCAGCACGGTCTCGTCGGACATGCGGCCCGACAGCAGGATGATGCCGTCCACCTTGCGCGCCAGCAGCAGGCGGATGCGGTCCGCTTCCTCCTCGGCGTTCCAGTGGCCGGACACGATCACCGAGGCGTAGCCGGTGCCTTTCAGGCCGTCGTCCACGCCGCGCAGGGTTTCGTCGAAGTAGGGCGAGGAAATATCCTGCACCACGATGCCGATGGTCTGCGAGCGGCCGCGCTTGAGGCCCTGCGCCATCAGGTTGGGCGCGAACTGGGTGCGGGCGATGGCGGCCATGACGGCCTGGCGCTTGTCGTCGGACACCTTGGCGGTGCCGTTCAGGATGCGCGACACGGTGCTGGGCGACACCCCGGCTTCGCGCGCGACGTCCAGCAAAGTCGAAGGGGAGGTGTGTTCGGTGTCGCTCAAGGTCGGTCCTGTCGTTGTTTTTTGAAATCCTTTTCAAGTACAGAATACCACAGTTTTTTGGCGCTTCCGCCCGCATTTTCACTCGTGGCAAGGCCGTATCGGACCGCGAAAAAAGCATAGTTGTTCAAAATATTATGATTGACTTCGCCTTTTCGCCGGTGTTAAATGCACACATTCTCTGAAAACGTTTTCACAGCCCTGAACATCCATATGACCAAACCCGACGCAGTTCCAACCACCGTGCCGGCCTTCCCGCCGGCCTTCACCTGGGGCGTGGCAACCAGCGCCTACCAGATCGAAGGCGGCGCCGCCGACGACGGCCGTGGTCCATCCATCTGGGACACCTTCACCCATACGCCAGGCAAGATCACCGACGCCAGCACCGGCGACGTCGCGTGCGACCATTACCACCGCTATGCCGAAGACGTGGACATCATCGCGTCGCTCAACGTGGACGCCTACCGCTTCTCGATCGCCTGGCCGCGCGTGCAGCCGGACGGCAGCGGCGCCTGGAATGAAGCCGGCTTCGATTTCTATGCCCGCCTGCTGGACAAGCTGGCCGAGAAAGACATCGCCGCCCACGTCACGCTGTACCACTGGGATTTGCCGCAAGCGCTGGAAGACAAGGGCGGCTGGCTTAACCGCGACACCGCCAGGCACTTCGCCGCCTACGCCGCCGAAGTGGCGCGCCGCTTCGGCAACCGTGTGGCCACCATCGCCACCCACAACGAGCCGTGGTGCACCGCCAACCTGGGTTACGGCATCGGCCAGTTCGCGCCCGGCATCGCCGATCCGGCCGCCGCCGTCAGCGCCTCGCACCAGCTGCTGCTGTCGCACGGACTGGCCATGCAGGCCATGCGCGCGCAGAACGTGTCGGCCAAGCTGGGCATCGTGCTGAACCAGTGGACCGCCAGCCCCGCCACCGATTCGGCCGCCGACCTCAAGGCTGCGGAAGTGGAGTGGGCGCGCTCGGTGGAATGGTTCATGGACCCGATCTTCAAGGGCAGCTACCCGCAGCTGGCGCTGGACAATATCGACTGCTCTTTGCTGTCTATTCATGAAAACGATTTCAACGACATCCGCCAGCCGATCGACTTCCTGGGCGTGAACTACTACTTCCGCGCCTACGTCAGCACCGAGACGCCGCCGCGCACGCCGCCGTGCGCGCTGGGCACCACCGACATGGGCTGGGAGATTTACCCGCAGGGCCTGAGCGAGCTGCTGCTCAAGCTGCACGGCCAGTACCAGCTGCCGCCGGTCTACATCACCGAGAACGGCATGGCCGTGGCGGACCGGCTGGAGGACGGGGCGGTGCACGACCAGCCGCGCATCGACTACCTGAAGATGCACCTGGCCGCGCTGCGCCAGGCCATGGCGGCGGGCGTGGACGTGCAGGGCTACTTCTACTGGAGCCTGCTCGACAACTTCGAATGGAACTCCGGCTACCTGCGCCGTTTCGGCCTGGTCCACGTCGACTACGAGACTCAGCAGCGCACCCTGAAGGACAGTGCGCACTGGTACCGCAACTTCATCAAGGAGCAATGACATGAATTCGAGCTGAGCTCAGCTGGAGTGCGGTAGTAGCCAAAGAGCTATGCAACACCATTAATATCAACGGACTAATAGAGGAAAGACAATGAAGAATTCGCACACCAAGGCGATGTGGAAACTCGCGCCACTCGCCCTCCTGACCGCCAACGCCTTCGCGCAGGAAGGCGCTGCAGCGGCAGCGGCCATGCCGGCGCCCGCCGCCGCCCCCGTGGAAGCGGCCGCCCCGGCGCGCAACGGCGAGATGGAAAAGATCATCGTTACTGCTACCCGCCGCAACACCTTTGTGCAGGAAACCCCGCTGGCGATCACCGCCTACAGCCAGGACACGCTGGCCAACAACCAGGTGAAAGACCTGGCCTCGCTCACTACCATGGTGCCTAGCCTGGTGGTGGAACAGCATGGCGACTCGGGCGGCGTGCACGTCTACATGCGCGGCGTCGGTTCCGCCAACCACACCGAGCTGGGCGACCCGGCCGTGGCCTTCTACATCGACGGCATCTACTCGCCGCGTCCACAGGGCGCCACCGCGCTGATGTACGACCTGTCCCACGTTGAAGTGGCGCGCGGCCCGCAAGGCACGCTGAACGGCCGCAACTCCACCGCCGGCGCGGTCAACCTGGTGTCCGGCGCGCCCAGCACCGAAAAGGTGTTCGGCTCGGCCGGCATCACCATCGGCGACTACCACCGCCTGCAGACGCAGGGCATGATCAACATTCCGCTGTCCGACGATATCGCGCTGCGCATCGCCGCCATCAAGGACAGCCATGACGGCACCGTGGACTTCCGCAAGGGCTCCAACGTGCTGCCCGGCGCAAAAAAATACGGCGCCGAAGACAAGATGGGCGCGCGTGCTTCGCTGCTGTGGCGCTTCACGCCGGACCTGAAAGCCACCGTCATCGCCGACTACTACAAGGACCAGGGCGCCGGCAACGTCTACCTGGCGGCCGAACCGGCAGCCGGCACCGAACTGCGTTCGGCGCTGATCGACAGCCCGGGCAACCTGGACCAGTCGATCACCACCTTCAAGGGCAAGCTGAACTACCACCCGAGCGACGCGCTGGACCTGACCTACCTGGGCAGCTGGAGCCGCTACAAGCGTTCCAACGTGAACGATGCCGACGCCGGCCTGTTCCCCGGCTTCAAGTCCGAAAACCGCACCGAGTGGGCCAAGTTCGACAGCTACTCGCATGAACTGCAGGCGCGTTCCGACAACGACGCGCCGTTCCAGTGGGTCGGCGGCTTGTTCCTGTTCGGCGAGAAGAACAAAGTGCGCTTCGACATCGACCGCAGCCAGATTTCGCAAGCGACCGTGCAGCAGGACATCGCCGCCGGCAACGTGATCTTCGTGCGTCCTACCGTGGGCCAGTACGCATCGGCCATGTCCTTCATCCAGGGCGACCGCCAGCTGAAATCGAAAGCCGTGTTCGCGCAGGGCAGCCTGCAGGTAAACGACGAACTGAAAGCCACCGTCGGCGCGCGCTACACCAAGGACCACAAGTTTGACATCGGCGGCCAGAACTGGGCCTGCCCGAACTGGCCTGCCAACGTCCCGCTGGGCACCACCGTGCTGACGCCGGACCAGATCAAGCAGCTGGTCACGCCGGGCACCGGCACCATCAACACCCACAACATCGGCCCTGGCGGCGTGGTGAGCGCGGCCACCTGCGGCAATACCTACGGCGACAACACGGCCGACCTGCGCTACGGCCAGGCCACCTGGCTGGGCCGCGTGGAATACAAGCTGCGTCCCGAGATCCTGCTGTACGGTTCGGTCACCACCGGCTTCCACTCGCCGGCCATCGGCGACGGCGGCGCCACCACCAAGCCGGAAAAGCTCACCAGCTATGAGCTGGGCATGAAGTCCGACCTGCTGGACCGCATGCTGACGTTGAACGTGGCTGCCTTCCACATGAAGTACAAGGACAAGCTGGAGTCCCAGGTGGTGAACAGCGTGCTGGCCAACTTCAACGCAGCCGGCGCCACGGTAAACGGCGTGGAAGCGGAATGGACCTGGCGCCCGACCAAGGTGGACCGCCTGACCGGCAACGCCACCTGGCTCGACGCCACCTACGACAGCTTCATCTCCTGCGACGTGGACTCGGCGCGCGCCAAGGGTCTGTCCTGCGGTTCCACCGCGCCGAACGTGGACGTGGGCGGCAGCGTGATGAAGCACGCGCCGAAGTTCGCCACCACGCTGCAGTACGAACATGACTTCGCCACCAGCAAAGGCTTGTTCACGCCACGCATCTCGGCCCACTACGAAGGCGAAACCTTCGTCGGCGCCGGCGCCTTCAGCAACGACGTGCCCGGCCATGCCGGCGTGAAGAAGCAGAAAGCCTACTCCACGCTGGACCTGAGCCTGCGCTTCCAGCCGTTGAACAAGGCCTACACGGCGGAGCTGTTCGTGCAGAACGCCACCGACCGCGAAGTCAAGCTGGACGTGGTGGAGCTGTGCACCGACACCGGCATGCCATGCCAGCCTACCCAGCAGATCTACGGCGCGTTCTATAATGCGCCCCGTACGATAGGCGCGCGCGTGTCGATGAAGTTCTAAACCAACCCCGTAAGGCCGGGGCCGGTCCCAGCGGGACCGGCCCCAGGTTGTGCCGAGGGTTCAAAGGTGGCAACCATGAAGATCGAGAACATCCCCCAGCATTCCCTCGCGTTCTTTGACGAAGGTGAAGACGAGGACGGCGGCGGCGGCGCGCGCTACGAGCGGCCCTGGCTGCTGGCCGACATCGGCGGCACCAACGCCCGCTTCGGCCTGCAGACCGCGGCCGGACGCATCGACGCCATCTGGGTCGCCGAATGCGCCGCCTATCCCACCCTGGGTGCGGCCATCGTGCAGTACCTGTCGCAGCCCGCCACGGTGGCGGCCGGCGGCTACCAGGCGCGCCAGGCAGGCATTGCCATCGCCAATCCCATCGACGGCGACGCGGTGCGCATGACCAACCACCACTGGTCGTTTTCCATCGAAGCGATCTGCTCCCAATTCGGCCTGGCCTCGCTGCATGTGGTGAACGACTTCGCCGCGCTGGCGCGCGCCGTGCCGTTCCTGTCGGCGCAGCACCGCGTGCAGGTGGGCGGCGGCGAAGCGCGCGGGCGCGGCGTGATCGGCCTGGTGGGCGCGGGCACGGGACTGGGCGTATCCGGCCTGGTCCCGGCGGGCAAGCAATGGATCGCGCTGGACAGCGAAGGAGGACACAGCACCTTCGCCGCCGTCAGCGAGCGCGACATCCACATCCTGCGCAAGGCCAGCGAGCGCTATGGCCACGTGTCGGCCGAGCGCGTGGTGTCCGGGCCCGGCATCCGGCTGATTTATGAAGTGCTGGCCGAACGGGCCGGCGCGGGGCCGCAGGCCATCGACACGCCCGCCATCATCGAGCGCGGCCTGCGCGGCGAATGCCTGGTGTGCGTGGAGACCCTGGAGACGTTTTGCGAGATGCTCGGCACCATCGCCGGCAATGTCGCCATCACGCTGGGCGCGCGCGGCGGCATCTACATCGGCGGCGGCATCGTGCCGCGGCTGGGGGCATTTTTCGCGCGCTCCGGCTTCCGCGCCCGGTTTGAACAGAAGGGGCGGCTGAGCAGCTACAACGCCCAGATCCCCACCTACGTCATTACGGCCGACTATCCGGCGCTGATCGGCATGTCCGTCATCCTGGCCGAGCTGGCGTAACGCAGCCGTAACCCGGCGGATCAGCCGGCGGCAGGCTTGACGGCCGCGATCTCAATCCGGGCGCTGCCCTCGGCCAGCCGCACCGTCACGCTGTCGCGTGGCAGCAGCTGCGATGGCGCGCGCAGGATGGCGCCGTCCTGGCCGGTGACGATGGCGTAGCCGCGTTCCAGCGTGCGCTGTGGATTGAGCATCTCCAACTGCGCCGCCAGCGCATTGAGCGCATCGCGCTTTTGCGCCTGCTGGTTGGCGATGCTCAGGGCGGCGCGCCGCTGCAAACCCTCCATCTGCGCCCGCAACGCGCGCACGTCCGGCCGCAGCGCCGACCAGCGCGACTGCAATTTGTCGAAGCCCACGCGCGCGTAAGCCAGCGGGGCGCGGTTGGCGTGCGTCAGCGCCGTGGCGTGCGCCTGCAGCTTGCTGCGCTGCTGCGCGATCTGCGCGGAAGGACTCAGCAGGCGGCGCGTGTAACCGTCCAGCGTCTGCGCCGCGTCGCCCAGCGCGCGCTGCATGGCGCGGCGCAAATCGGTGGCGTCGGCGCGCAGGGACGCCAGCCAGTCGGCGCGCGGCGTGGCGGCCAGCTCGGCGGCTGCAGTCGGCGTGGCCGCGCGCAGGTCGGCCGCGAAGTCGGCGATGGTGAAATCGGTTTCGTGGCCGACGCCGGAAATCACCGGCACATTGCAGTTGGCCACCGCATACGCCACCGCCTCGTCGTTGAACGCCCACAAATCTTCGATACTGCCGCCGCCCCGGCACACGATCAGGATCTCGCACTCGGCCCGCGCCGACGCGGTATTGATGGCCGCCGCAATCTGCTCCGGCGCCTGCTGGCCCTGCACCAGGGTGGGGTAGAGCACCACGCGCACGTGCGGCGCGCGGCGCTTCAGGGCGGTCAGCACGTCGCGCAGGGCGGCGCCGGTGGGGCTGGTGACCACGCCGATGGTGCGCGCGAACAGGGGCAGGGCGCGCTTGCGGTCCTGGTCGAACAGGCCGGCCGCGCCCAGGCGCTCCTTCATCCGCAAGAACGCCTCGAACAGGGCGCCCACGCCGGCGCGGCGGATCGCTTCCACATTGATCTGGTAATCGCCGCGCGGCCCGTACAGGGTGACCAGTGCCCGCACTTCCACCTTGTCGCCCTCGCGCGGCACGAAGCCGGCGTACTGGGCCCGGCCACGGAACATCACGGCCCGCACCTGGGCCGCATCATCCTTCAGCGTGAAATACCAATGTCCGGAACTGGCGCGCGTGAAATTGGAAATTTCGCCAGATATCCACGTAAGCGGAAAACTGCGCTCCAGCAGCCGGCTGACCGCCTGGTTGAGTGCACTGACGGTGATGACGGCTGCTTGCGGGGTACTGCTGTCGGTTGGAATGCTGGTATTCATCGTTCAGGAAAGGGAAACTGTCCACAAAATCGCGCGCAGGTCATGCTTATGTCACACATCATCTTTCAAGGCAAGTATTTTTTGTAAACACTTGATTTTAAAGGGTAAACCAGGATGCTACATTAGCGTGCACTGCAGGAAAATCCTTATGGATCAAGTACTTTGCTGCGGGCGGCGGGGGTTACGCACAAAGTTATCCACAAAAAATGTGCGGAACTTTTCGGTGGCAAATGCCCCGTCTGTGGACAAGAACAACTGTGCTAAAAATTTACGCATAGAAATATTTACTTTATAAATCAAGTACTTGATCCCGCCCAGCCCCGCTTGCGCACAATTTTATCCACAGAAGATGTGCATAGGTCCTGCTGCATACCAATTGCCGAAGCAGCGCCGCAGGGCGGCGGGGAGGGCGCGCCGCGCGCTGTATAAAATTTAAGCGCCATAACTTAATTGTTACGAATCAATGACATAGCTGCCACTTCGCAGCCTTGCACACAATCTTATCCACATATTGTGTGCAGAAGTGCACAGTTGTACACCTGCCTCAGGGCAAGTAACTCGCGGTACCTGGTCCGGATATTGCTGCCTGTTTTTTGATCGCTGGATGATTTTCCTTTAAAAACATGGTCTTAGCCCTTATTCATTGGCCTTGCTAACAATTTTGTCCACAGTTTTTGTGCAGAATCAGGCACTTGTCCCCAAAGGCCTTTAGAACCATGGGTTTTCATGTCAATAACCATACAAAACCCAGTCGTTTCGACCGTATGCGAAATTTTTACGCATGGAAAGAAAGTGCTTATGAATCAAGGACTTTGCCATCCATCAATGTCCTTGCTAACAATCTTATCAACAGAATATGGGGAGAACTGTGGAGATCCGTGGGCGCGTGCACCCGTAGCGCGCTGCGTCATTTTTATGCATGGGTTAATTTTCCTTTGAAATCAGGTGCTTGAAGTGTTGCGAGCTGCCTTGCTAACAATCTTGTCCACAGAAAGTGTGCAGAATGGTGGATAAGCCCGCTTGCAGCGAACTACTTGCCGATCAGGCCTCAACAAGATACATTGCGCGTCTAGGCATTCCTGCCTGCGCAGTCCCCAAACACAGGAGTTCGTTTTGCTCGCCATCATCCAAGCCGCAGGCTGGCCCATCTGGCCTCTGCTGATCGCCTCCATCGTTGCCACCGCCCTCATCATCGAACGTCTGCTGTTCCTGCGCCGCGCCAAGATCATCCCGCGCCAGTTGCTGGATGAAGTGGTGGGCGTCTACCGCAGCGGCAATATCACGCCGGACGTGATCCAGAAGCTCGAGCAGAGCTCGCCGCTGGGCGTGGTGCTGTCGGCCGCGCTGCGCAACATCGACTCGCCGCGCGACGTGATGAAGGAAACCATTGAGGAGGCCGGCAGCGGCGTGGCCCACATGCTGGACCGCTTCCTGACCACGCTGGGCACCATCGCCACGCTGGCGCCGCTGATGGGCCTGTTTGGCACCGTGGTCGGCATGATCGAGATCTTCGGCGCGCAAAACGCCACCGGCACCAATCCGGCCCAGCTGGCGCACGGCATCTCGGTGGCGCTATACAACACCGGTTTCGGCCTGGCCATCGCCATGCCGACGCTGGTGTTCTACCGCCACTTCCGCGCGCTGGTGGACAGCTTCATCATCGAGATGGAGCAGCAGGCCATCAAATTTGTCGACGTGGTGCACTGCTCGCGGAAGACCTGACCATGGGCATGAACTTCCGCCGCGGCCAGCACCGCGAAGACCCGGAGATCAACCTGATCCCGTTCATCGACGTACTGCTGGTGATTTTGATCTTCCTGATGGTGACCACCACCTACAGCAAGTTTACCGAGCTGCAGATCACGCTGCCGACCGCCGAGGCCGAAAAGGCGCACGAGCGGCCCAACGAGATCAACGTGACGGTCGACGCCAAGGGCAACTACACGGTGAACAACGTGCCGGTATCGTTCCAGAACGTGGCCGGCCTGGCCGAGTCGCTGAAGAGCGCCGCCAAGGCCGACGGCCAGGACGGCAAATCGCCGGTGATCATCATCAACGCCGACCAGTTCGCCATGCACCAGATGGTCATCAACGTCATGGAAGCGGCACGCCTGGCCGGCTACGACAAGCTCACCTTCGCCGCCCAAACCGGCACCACCAAATAAGAAACCGCCCCAGGATTCAGCCCCTTCCTACAAGCAGCCTGAGCCGCATCGCCCCAACTTCGGGGTCAGACCCCGAAGGTGGGGCGATGCGGCGC
>NZ_BAAKJE010000189.1:0-244 GCF_059704565.1 Massilia sp. NBRC 108631 | reverse complement strand
CGCCGTGGCCGACTACACCACCAGCGCCACCGCCGAGGCGCAGGACAACCTGAAGCGCATGGACGAGACCATGCAGCACATGGTGGCGGCCACCGATTCGATCAGCGCCAAACTGGCCGCGCTATCCGAGAAGGCCTCCAACATCAACAGCGTGCTGACCACCATCACCAAGGTGGCCGACCAGACCAACATCCTGTCGCTGAACGCGGCCATCGAGGCCGAGAAGGCCGGCGAAGCCGGGCGC
>NZ_BAAKJE010000188.1:0-6829 GCF_059704565.1 Massilia sp. NBRC 108631 | reverse complement strand
ATCGCGGCCGGCGCGCGGGCCGCGCGGGCCGCGCTGGCCGCCGGCGCCGCCGTTTCGCTGGGCGGCGCCGGCGAACTGCGCGCGCAACTGCGCAGCCTGCTGGAAGACGAAGCAACGCCGGCCCAGACCGCCGCGCTGGCCGCGCAAGTGCGGCCGGGCGACGTGATGCTCTACACCGCCGACGGCTGCCTGTACTGCAACCTCGCCAAGGACTGGCTGGAGCAGCGCAGCTTTGCCTATACCGAGTGCAATATCAGCGTCTCCAGTGCCTGCGCCAGGGCCTTCCAGGCCTATGGCGCCAGGGGAACACCGTTCCTGCTGGTGCGCGGCGCGCCGATGCGGGAAGGCTTCCAGCCCGGCGTCTTCCTGAAACTGTTGCGCCAGCAGCCGACCTGACCGGAAAGTGCTATCCTTTTCGCCGGATTGTAAAACGGAGCGGTATCGATGCAAGACTTTCTGGATGCGTACTGCGCGCGCATAGGCTACAGCGGCGCGCGCGCGCCCACGCTGGAGACCCTGCGCGCCTTGCAGCAGCTGCACCCGGCCGCCATTCCCTTTGAAGCCCTGGACCCGCTGCTGCACCAGCCGGTGGACCTGTCGCCGCAGGCCGTGGACGCCAAGCTGATCGCGGCACGGCGCGGCGGCTACTGTTTCGAGCAGAACAGCCTTTTCCAGCGCGTGCTGGAGGCGATGGGATTCAGCGTGGAAGGCCTGATCGCCCAGGTGCGCTGGCAGCTCGGCCCGGAAGCGGCGCTGCGGCCGCGCACGCACATGGTGCTGCGCGTGACCATAGACGGCACGCCCTGGCTGGCCGACGTGGGCTTCGGCAGCTGCGTGCTGACCGCGCCGCTGCGCTTCGACCGCGACGGCCCGCAGGAAACGCCGCACGAGCGCTTCCGCCTGCGCGCGGCCGGCAACGAGCAGCTGCTCGAAGTCGAGACTGGGAATGGCGACGGCGCCGCGTGGCAGCCCGTGTACCGGATTTCGCCGGCGCTGCAGACGGCGGGCGATTACGAGATGGCGAACTACTACACGGCCACGCATCCGGACTCGCATTTCCGCCACAAGCTGATCGTGGCGCGCACCACGCCGCAGGCGCGCCACGCACTGCTGCAGAACCGCCTGACGATACGGGACAGCGACGGCAACGCCACGCGCAGCTATCTCGATGCGGATGGACTCGAGCAAGCGCTGCGCGAGGTGTTCCTGCTGCCGGTGGCGCCCGCGTTGCGCCCGGTGCTGGAGGCCGCCGCTGCCACCGTCTGGGACGACGCCGCGCGCTGACGCGGCGGCGCCGGGGCTGGCGCGTCAGCAGCCTTGCGCGGTGCACAGCGCGGCGATGTTGCCGCTGGTGAAGCGCGGACCGTTGAAGGTCTGTCCGAAGGTGCCGGTGCAGGTGGAGCCGTCGTAGCCGTGCACCACCGAGTCGACATGGTTGCCGCCACGGTAGTCGCGCAGCCACGGCCCGCCGCTGGAGCCGAAGGTCATCGAGCAGCCGGTGTTGAGTACCGAGGTGCCACCGCAGCTGCCGCCGGGGCTGAAGCTCTCGGAGGCGCACAGCTGCAGCGTGTTGCCGCCGCCCAGGTTGCCCGGGTAGCCCAGCGCGTGCTGGCTGAGCACGCTGCCATAGTTCCATGAACGTCCCAGCCAGCCGGTGTAGAAGGTGACGCCACGGCCGGCCGCGTCCGGCTGCAGGGCGATCAGGCAGACGTCGGAGGCCACGTCGCCGTTGTTGATCCAGCTGGTCAGGATGCGGGCCTGCGACCAGCTGAACACGCCGAAGGGCGCGTTGCCGCTGTTGTAGGCCGGGGCGAAGGCCCAGCCGCCTATCCAGTTGCCGCGGCCACGGTCGTAGCAGCAGTGTGCCGCCGTGACTATGATGTTGTTGCCGCTGATGACGGAGGCGGAGCAGCTGCCGGCGTTGGTAAACAGCTTGCCGATCGCGCGCGGGGTGTTGTTGTTGGCAGTTTCCTGGTATTGGGTGAAGATGTCGGCTGTCGCATGCGCCGGGCCAGCCCGGCCCAGCGCGGCCACGCCGGCCAGCGCGGCCAGCGCCATGATGGTGTACTTGTCCATGTCGGATCTCCCTGCCGGGTTCGGCTAGCGTTGTTGATCGGGGGCTTTCCAGTCGTCGGGATGCAGGCGCCGCGCTTCCTCGTCGGCCTTGGGATCGGGCGCGCCGCCTTCGGTGTGCTCGGCCTTGGCGCCGGCCTGCGCCTTGCGTTCGGCCGCCGTCTGCGTCTTGCGCTTGGGCTTGCCCTTGGTGGCGTTCCAGTCCAGCGGCCTGGCGTTCAGGCGTTCTTCGCGGGTCTGGTAGGACGGCTCGGCCAGGGAACGGGCCGGGTCGCTGTCGCGCTTGATGCTGGTGGTGGGCTCTTGCGGCGCTGCGGTGGCGGGGCCGGCCATGAACAGGGCGGCCAGTGCAGCGAGGGATGTGGCTGTGGTCGACATATGCGCCTCCTTTAGGTGAAGCGGGCGGTCCGGCCCCGCTTGCTAAAGTTCAGCCTAGGCCGCCGCCGCCGATATGCAATGGTTTGCTGGAACAGGATTGACGCAGGTCATGGCGCGTCCAGTTCGCGCACGGCCGCTTCCAGCGCCTCGAACGTGGCCGGCTTGGTCAGGTGGCGGTCGAAGCCTGCCGCCAGGGCGTTGTCGCGGTCGCGTGCCTGGCCGTAGCCGCTCAGCGCCACCAGGCGGATGCCGTCCAGTTCGGGCAGCCTGCGGATGGCGCTGGCCACCTCGGTGCCGGGCATGTCCGGCAGGCCGATGTCGAGAAAGACCAGCTGCGGCCGGAACGCCAGCGCCTGGCGGAGCGCGTCCGCGCCGGTGTGGGCCGTGGCTACCTGGTGGCCGCTAAAGCCCAGCAGCGAGGCCACCATGTCGGCTGAATCCACGCTGTCGTCCACCACCAGGATGCGGCGCGGCGGCCGCGCCGCGCCGGAAGCGGACCCGGCGGCAATGTCGCCGGCGCCGGCGGCGGGCGGGGCGCACAGCGGCAGCCGGATCTCGAACGCGGCGCCCTGGCCTTCGCCGGCGCTGCTGGCCGCCACGCTGCCGCCGTGCAGGTCCACCAGGGTCTTGACCAGCGACAGGCCGATGCCGAGCCCGTCCTGCACCCGGTCGGCGCTGTGGCCGGCCTGCGCGAAGAGGGTGAAGATGCTGTCGAGCTGTTCGGGCGGGATGCCGATGCCGTTGTCGCTGATGCGTATCAGCGCGCTGTCGCCTTCGCGCGCCAGGATGGCCTCGATGGCGCCGCCCAGCGCGGTAAACTTGCAGGCGTTGTTGAGCAGGTTGCCGGTGACCTGCGCCAGGCGCACCGCATCGCCGGCCACCCACAGCGGCTCGCCGGGCAGCCGGGACGACAGCGTCTGGCTGCGCCGAGCGGCGTTGTCGGAAGCGGTCTCGAGCACCGAGCGCAGCAGCTCGCCCAGCTCCACCGGCGCCACCCGCAGCACGATCTTGCCCTGGGAAATGCGGGACACGTCCAGCAGGTCGTCCACCAGGCGCACCATGTGGTCGGTCTGGCGGATGATCATCTGGCGCGCCCCTTCCTGCGGCGGCGGGGCGTAGGGGTCGAGGTTGCGCAGCAGCTCGACCGCGTTGCGGATCGGGCCCAGCGGGTTGCGCAGCTCGTGCGCCAGGATGGCCAGGAACTCGTCCTTCCGGCGATTGACCTCGCGCAGCTCGCGCTCGGCCTTGGCCAGGCGCAGCAGGGCGCGCACATTGGCCACCAGCTCTTCCGGTTCGATCGGCTCGATCAGGTAATTGTCGGCGCCGCTGTCCAGCGCGCGCACGCGGTCCGGCGAGGCCACGTAGGAGGCCGAGGTCTGCAGCACCAGCACCATGGCGGTGTGCGGATTCTGCTTCAGGCGGCGGCACACGTCGAAGCCACTGAGGTCGGGCAGCTTGGTGTCGAGCAGGACCAGGGCGGGGTTTTCGCTGGCGGCCTTGGCCAGCGCTTCGCCGCCGCTGGCCGCCTCGATCACCTGGAATCCGGCGCGCTGCAGGATGCGCGATTTGGCGTAGCGCGCCGCTTCGGTGTCGTCTACATTGAGGATCAGGTCGTGCGCCATCATGGGGCCTCGCGCAGTTTGGGGGACGGCGCGCCGGCGCCGGAAGCGGCCAGGTACAGGGCGTTGAGCTGCGCCAGCAGCTCGGCGCGCGGCACCGGCTTGACGAAGTAGGCGTCCGCGCCCAGCGCGTAGGCCTTCTGGCGGTCCGCCACTTCGGAGGCGATGATCACCGGCACGTGGCGGCGCCGCTCGTCGTTCTTGGTCTGCGTCAGCCAGCGCCAGGTGTCGGTGCCGTTCAGGTAGAGGTCCAGGATGATGGCGGCCGGCGCGCCGCTATTCCAGATCTGTTCGGCTTCCCACAGGCTGCGCGCCCACACGGCGCGGTAGGGCGTGTTGCGGAAGAAGCTGCGGTACAGCAGCATGGCGGTACGGTCGTCCTCGACCACCAGCACCGGGATGCCGCCGTCGCCGGCCGGGTTGGCCGCTGCGGAAACGTCCGCGCCGCCGGCCGCGGCCAGGCTGTCCGGCAGGCCGGCGCCGGACTGGCGCAGCTTGAGCGGCAGCGTGGCGAAGAAGGTCGAACCCTGGCCGGGGGTGCTGGTCAGGCTCACCCTGCCGCCCAGCAGCGCGGCCAGCTTGCGGCACAGCGGCAGGCCCAGTCCGGTGCCCTTGGCGCTGCGCTGCAGGTGGCTGGGCACCTGGCTGAATTCTTCGAAGATCAACTGCTGGTCCCCGGCGGCGATGCCGATGCCGCTGTCCTGCACGGCAAAGCGCACCCCGGCGCCGTCCGGCAGCAGCTGGGCCGACACGCGCACCTGGCCGGCCTCGGTGAACTTCAGGGCGTTGGAGATGAAGTTGCGCAGGATTTGCGACACCTTGCCCTCGTCGCTGAGCATGAGCAGGGGGGCGGCCGGCATCTCGAACAGCAGTTCCACCTTGGCGCTCACCAGCAGCGGGCGCAGCATGCCGCGCAGGGCGCTGAACATGTCGGCCACGTCGAACGGCTCGGCGCGGATGTCGATCTTGCCGGCCTCGATCTTGGCCAGGTCGAGCAGGTCATCGACCAGCTCGGCCAGCGAGTCGGCGCTTTTCAGGATGTAGCCGACCTGTTTTTCCTGCTCGCCGCCCAGCTCGCCGTCGGTGCGGTCCAGCAGCAGCTTGGACAGGGCGCGGATCGAGTTCAGCGGGGTGCGGAACTCGTGGCTCATATTGGACAGGAAGCGCGTTTTCATTTCATCGGCGCCGCGCAGATGCTCGGCCTGCTGGTCCAGTTCGGCGTACAGGGCCACCACGCCGCGGTTGGTGTCCTCCAGTTCGCGCGTGAGCTTGAGCAGCTCCTCCTGCCGCACGTTCAGTTCGGCCAGCGTGGTCAGCAGTTCCTTGTTCTGCTGTTGCATCTCGGACAGCGCGGCGCCGGGAGGCAGCGCGTGCAGCTCGGCGCCCAGCGCGCCGACGGCGGCGGCCGTGAGCATGGGCGCGTCGGCCGGCAGCAGCTTCTTGAGCAGGATCACGGTGCCCTTGCCGGGCGCGGTCTCGATGTCGCACTGGTCCATCAGGCGGCGGGCACCCAGGATGCCCATGCCCATGCCGGTGCTGGACTGGTAGCGCCCGGACAGTACCAGCGGCAGGTCGGCGATGCCCGGCCCCTGGTCCTCCACGCGGATCACCAGCAGCTGCGGCGCGGTGGCGCCTTCCACACTGAATTCGATGCGGCCGCTGCCGGCGTAGCTGTAGACGTTGCGCGCCAGTTCGGACACGGCGGTGGCGATGCGGGTCTGGTCCTGGCCGCCGAATCCGCACAGCGCGCCGATCTGGCGCGCGCGCTGGCGCGACGCCACCACGTCCACTTCGGCCACGATGGCCAGGCTGAGGATACGCAAGCTCATGGCTGGCCTCCCTGGCGGTCGCGCAGCACCAGCACGGTGACGTCGTCCCGCCCGCGCGAGAAATCGCGGTACAGCACGGCGGCGATGACGGCCGGGTGGCGCCCGGCCAGGCCGGGATAGTCGTCCAGGTTCCAGCGCGTGGCCAGGCCGTCGCTGTGCAGGATCAGCATGCCGCCGTGGTCCCAGGGCGCGCCGAATTCCTGCACCTTGCGCATATTGCTGCCGACAATGCCGTTGTGCGACACCAGCTGGCGGCGCGCCTCGGCGCTCCAGGCGTGGCAGGCGATGTTGCCGACCCCGGCCAGCTGCACCTGTCCTGCCAGCATGTCGATGCGGACCACGGCGGCGGCGGCGCCACGCGTGGCGCGCAGCGCGGTGTGCGCGTCCTGCAGCAGCACGGCGGCGGGCAGGGCGGGATTGGCCAGCACCGTATGCGCCGCCAGGCGCGACGCATCGGCCGCCAGCGGGCCGTGGCCCAGGCCGTCGGCCACCAGCACGGTGGCGCTGGTGGCGTCGCACGCCAGGGCCCAGCTGTCGCCGCAGATGGTCTCGCCGTGCATGGGCTGGCACACCACGCCCACCTCCAGCGCCATGGCCGGCTGCGTGCCGTCCCCCATGCCCTGCTGTGACGGCTGAGCCTGCAATGCCTGCAACGGCTGCTGCAACTGCTGCGACTGCGGCGGCGGCTGTCCATGCTGCCCCGGCGGCGCTTGCTGCCACAGCGTCATCCAGACCACGCTACCCTGGCCCGGCGCGCTGTAGGCGTCGAAGCGGGTCGACAGGCGCTGCATGGCGCCCAGGCCCACGCCGTAGCTGCCGGCCGTGGTGCGGCCGTCCTGCAGGCTGGCGGCCAGGCTGGCCATGCCGGGGCCGGCGTCCAGCGCCAGCACTTCCACGCCCGCGGCGCCGCGGGCCGAGTGCAGCGGGCGC